>JAYSYI010000189.1:0-18779 GCA_043727665.1 Limnoglobus sp.
CGCTGCGTCGGCGACAATCGCAGGCGGAATTCTCACGCAAAGTGCGACAATAATCGGATAATATAGGTTCTAGGCAACGGTTCGTTCAACAGGGGGAACGAACCACCGCCATGGGGAGTGATAATATGCGACGTGTATTGTGGAGTGCGATGTTCGCACTGGCTATGGTGGGGCGTGCCGATGCGGCCGCCAACGATTACTTCACAGAGTTCGTCAAGGATTTCGGCGTCACATCGCGTGGCCCGGTTCTCACGCACTACTTCGCGATTACCAACACCACGAAGACGACACTGACCATCGGTACCGCCCGCGTTTCGTGCGGTTGCGTGTCGGCGTCGGTGCTCAAGTCGCAACTCGCGCCCGGCGAATCGACCTCAGTCGTCGCCATGATGGACACGCGGCGTATCCCGCAAGCGAACACGCTCAAGACCGTCACGGTCTACGTGCCGTTCCTCAGCCCGATCCTCGAAGAAGTCTCGCTACGAGTGATGTCGATCGCCCGCGACGATCTCGTGATGTCCCCCGATACAATCGCTATTGGCACCGTTCGCAAAGGAAAAGGTGGCACCGCCACGACGAAGGTCACGCTGTATAACTTCGGCAGTTGGGACATCTCCGAAGCGACCAGCACGGGCAAGTTTGTCAAAGCCGAATTTAAGCTCGCGAACCGTGGCACCAGCGAAGTCACCTTCGACGTAACGGCCACACTCGACCCCACATGCCCCGTCGGCAACTGGACGTCGGACATCTTCATCAAGACGAACGCACCGGGCATCGAGAAACTCCGCATCCCGGTCACGCTGAACGTGGTCGTGCCAATCAGCACGAACCCCGAAGATGTGAAGCTCACCGACCTGAAGGCCGGCGAAAAGACCGAACACCGCGTATTGTTGCAAGGCACGCAGCCGTTCAAGATCATGGAAGTGAAAGGCAACGACGACGAAGTGACCGTGAAAGCCCAGTCGGATGAATCTCGCCCCGTTCACATCCTCACCGTGGCCGTGACACCCAAAGCCATGGGCACGATGGTCCGCAGCTTCGAGATCATCACCGACCACAAAGAGATGACGAAGATCGTACTCCCGTTCAAAGCGACCGTGAAGTAGATTCAAACGAAAGCACCACGGACGTTCGTCCGTGGGCGATTCACTTTCCGCGGTTTGATTGTTCCACGTCTTTGATGAACTGCAAGGCTTCATCGACGGTGCCGACGAATGCGCCGGGTACGCGGCCGCCGGTGTCGCACTCGTTCAGCAACATCAGGTCTTCGAATTCTTCGTGCGTTTCGAGGCGGTGCTTTGCGCGTGCCCCGAGCCGGTTCGCTTTGAAGTCGTGTGCGAGCATGTGGTTTTCGATCAGCCACGCGGTTCGCTCGGTGAGCAAACCGTCGAGCGTTTGCAGTGCCGCGCCGACGTGATCGCCGGGGTCGATGCCCTTCCCGACATCGTGCAACAGTGCCGCGAGCAGGAATTCTTCGTCCCATGGTCGCGCGTCTTTTGCGAGTTCGAACACTTGCAGCGTGTGGTAAAGCACGTCGCCTTCGGGGTGCCAAACCGCACTTTGCCGCACGCTTTCGAGCGGCAGTAACAGCAACCGAAAGAGTTGGTACGGATCGACCGTTTGCCGTTCTTCTTCGAGCGCCTCATCGAGGTTCCAACCCGGATACTCTTCGCGCATCAACGCTTCGAGTTCCGCAATCGACGCCCGCTCGATGCCTTTGCCGGTGATCGACGATTTGAACACGTAATGCGCTTGATTCTCTGCGTAAACCGTCAGTTCCATTTGGAACGTACCGAAGACATGGACGTGCGTGTAGATGCGTGGCTCGCCGTCTTTGGTCACTTTTTTGTACTCGACTTCGTACGTCAAACCTTCGCCTTCGAGCGATGTCGTGATCGGCTCGATGAAGTCGCTGAAGAGGTGCAAATCGATGTCCGACCCCTTGCGGGTGTGGCCGGTCATGACGCTACCGATGAGCCGTGGGCGGAAGCGGCGGAGGAGCCGCATGAGTTGCAGTGCGTAAAGCCGCATCTGCTTGAGATTCGTGGTGCGGGATTCGCCTTCGTGGGTGCGGGCGAACAGTTGGATGAGATCGCGGACTTCCGTGTTGCTCGGCAAGTCGCTCGGTTTGACGTACCCACGGCAAAGCCGCTTCGCCGCCTTTTTCTTCGCGGTGAAGTACTCGGACTCCGACCGTTCGTACATCAGCCGGGCGGCTTCGAGGGCAATCGCATGACGCAGTTTCAAGTCGGCCATGATAGAAGTTGCGATGGTTTTTTGGGAGCCTATCCAGTGCCATCGCGAGGCTCGGGCTATAGGACGCAGCCTATGTGCAGAAGGTTCGCAAAAATTCGCGAACCGTGGTCGTACGGAGAACTAAGGCGTAACCGGCCACCGACTACCGACAGGCATATTGTAGCGGAGACAAGTTCACATGCGGCCTGGGTACACCTTGTGAAAGATTCGCGATGCTCCCAAAAATACTCGTGGCTCCGCGCGATTTGCAGACGTTTGAGGCGCGGTACCGGCCCATGCTGGAAGCGGCGGGGTACGTTGTGAAGTACCCGGCTCCGTCGCTGGCGAACCAGCCGACGCCGTCTGAACTTCACGATGCGCTCGTGGGTGTCGTCGCCGTGATTGCGGGGTCAGAGTCATATTCTGCGGAGCTCTTCGATGCATTCCCGAAGCTTCGCGTCGTGGCCCGTGTGGGCGTTGGCTACGATGCGGTGGATATACCTGCGGCCACGGCTCGCGGGGTCGCCGTGACCATCACGCCGGGTTTGAATCACGAGTCGGTTGCGGAACACGCCTTCGCGATGATTCTCGGTTACACGCGGCAAATCGCAAACCACACGTACGATATTCGCCATGGCAGTTGGCCGCGCAATCGCAGCGTGCCGATACGCGGGAAAACGATCGGCCTCGCGGGTCTCGGGCGTATCGGGCAAGCGATGGTCGTTCGCGCCAACGCCTTCAGGATGAGCGTAATCGCGTACGATCCGTTTCCGGATCGTGCGTTCTGCAAGGCGAACAATGTGACGTTACTGTCGTTCGACGAGCTGCTTTTGCAATCGGATTTCCTCTCGTTGCACCTGCCGCTCACCGATACAACGCGACAACTGATGAACCGTGAAACCTTCGCCAAAATGAAGCGATGTGCAGCGCTAGTGAACACGTCGCGTGGCGGGCTGGTTTGCGAAGTCGATCTCGTGGACGCGCTGGAAAGTGGGCAGATCGGCGCGGCACTACTCGATGTCTTCGAGCAAGAACCACCGCCGCAGAATCATCCGCTGTTCGCGCTCGACAACGTCATTTTTACCCCGCATGCGGCCGGCGTCGATGTACAATCGCTCGGCGATATGGCCTGTTCCGCTGCCCAATCGGCGATCGCGATCTTGCGCGGCGAATGGCCCACGGAGAAGATCGTGAACCCCGCCGCCCGAAACCACCAGCCATGACACGCCTTCCCCGTGCGACTTGGGCGACGCTCTCCGATGCACTTTTGCTGGCGCAATGTGCGGTCGATACGTATCGCGCGAGTGGGCCGGGCGGGCAGAAGCGGAACAAGACATCGTCGGCGGTGCGGTTGCGTCACCTGCCGACGGGGTTGATCGTGATCGCCGAAGAAAGCCGTTCGCAACATAAAAATAAAGCGAAGGCGCTCCAGCGATTGCGGCGCACGCTGTACCGCGATCTGCGCGACGATCCGCCACCTATGGACGACTGGACGGCGGCACGCGGCAAAGATGGCCACGTTCACCTTTCGCCAAGGGAAGCCCGATACTGGCCCGCTATCGGCGTGGCGCTCGACGTTCTCACTTTAACCGAAGCCCAAGTAAGCACAGCTGCCGAACAACTCGGCGTATCGACCGCCAACCTCATCGACTTGCTCCAAGCCGATCCGGTCGCGTGGCAGGAAGCGAATCGCCTACGAACGGTTTTCGGCCAAAAGCTGTTAAGGTAACGTGTCTCGTACGTAGAATGTGCTTTTGCGTCCCCCGATCTCGCCGAGTTCGTCTCATGCCTCCGCACAGTTTCAGTTGGGTCGATCGACCTCACATCGCGGCATTGGCGTATCCGCACGGCGTCGAAGAACTGATCTGGCTACGCGAACAGGGCATCGAGGTACTGATTTCGCTCACCGAGGAAGCGGTGCCACGGCGCTGGGTGAACGAAGCCGGTTTGATGGTGTTGCACGTGCCGATTTCGGACATGGATGCACCCACCGATAGTCAACTTCAGACGATCCTGACGACAATCGATCGCGCCAACGGTCGCGGCGTGGCAGTCCACTGTGCCGCTGGTCGGGGGCGAACCGGCACGGTGCTGGCCGCATATTTCGTGGCAAAAGGCGTATCGGCCGACAACGCCATCCAGAAAGTTCGCTCGTTGCGACCCGGCTCGATTGAAACGCAAGAGCAAGAATCCGCCATCCGCGACTTCGCCCGACGGAAGATACGGCCTGAAGAATCGAAGTGACCCACGAATCACACGAATCACACGAAAAGGAAAAGAAGGATAAACTCGCACTGCGTGTCGTGTCTCGAAGACTCGCCACGAGGTCCTCCGGGATTACGGAACTGCTTTGAACGATACCTACTTGCCCGTGAACTGGTTGTAAGCCGCGTGAGTGCCGACCCAGTACCATACGTTTGTGTTGTTATCGATAAAATAAATTGCGCGGTATTGCATATTAATACTTACCTAAAAGCTGCCGGGAAGGTGATTCCCTTTTTTGTTGTTTTTGAGTGAATGCAATCGAAGTGATCGATGGCTGGGATCGACGCAGAATAGTTTGAAGGCTTTGGAGGCCAGTTTGTGGATTTCTTCAGGTAACTCGCCAAGGAGATAACGGTAACGGCTATTCCGCACATTTCTCAGTGCGGGTGTGAGATTCATTGTGTCTGACGGTGGGGCCGGATCAGCCATCAGTCAGCCATTCCTTCAAGAATCCCTTTGCCGGCACGGAATTCTTCGACGGACTTTTCCATATAGCCAATCATGTCACCATCAATGTCTTCAGAAGGGGCCAGCATCGCCGCCACTTCCTTGATGTTGCGGCGAAGCTCGGTCAACCCAACGACGTTGTACGACTTGGCTTCAAAGGCGTTTGCGTGCGAATCGAGTTGGCAAGCCACATTGTGCCAACGAGCAACCAAGTCGCTCAGCCTTTTGCTCAGGGCATCGTTAAACGGTGCTCCGTCAAAATAGCTCTCTTGTAACTCGGAGTCGATGCGAAGGATGTCCTTCAAAAGCGTATTTACGTCCCGGATCAGGTCTTCACACTTTTGACATTTTTGAACTTCTTTGTGATCGTTGAGCCATTGCTCCAAATGATCTGCGCGACTTTCTGCGTACTCGACGCTTTCAATGGGGAGATTGGCTGTCATTTACTCCTCCTGTGCATGCAATTAGACCATAAACGCTGCTTCAAGTAGCAGATACCAAGTGTCGGGCATAATCTCAATCCCGAGTGGTAAGCAGACATTTTTTAAATTCTCTTGCAAGATAATTATGGTCGGCTGTGGCCATTATGTCAACCGAAAACGCCGAAAAAAGGACATGCCGTGTCAAGAGAGGTTCGCAATTGAAATTATCTCATTAATTGCAAACCTATTACAGATAACAGCTTAAGCGTTGAAGTGACCTCGCTTTTGCTGTCAGTTCACGGATAGGGCGTGAGTATAGCCGTAATCACTTTCGTGCAACCAGATTCGCCACGATCGGAAACTTACTGAGAGATCGCACCACTTGCAATCGCTCCAACCCGCATGCGTCCGTTCTTGGCCCCGTTTCGGCAGCGACTTGCGACGGTTTCCGGCCCCTTGCAATCGCTCCAACCCGCATGCGTCAGTTCTTGAACGAATTTCCCTAAATAAAACAAAATACCGAGCGAATGACACTTGACCTTGCGCTTCTGTCGCTTTTACAGTGAAATAGGGAGATTGAGACTATCGCGCACAATCGGAGGATTTTTCGGAACCGGCCCTGGTTTCTGAGATCTTTTTGAAAGAGTAACACCATGCTCGTGCTGTCACGCAAGAAAAACGAGTCGATCATCATCAATAACGACATCGTTATCACGGTCGTGGAAATCCGCGGCGATAAAGTTCGTCTCGGGATCGTCGCGCCGAAAGATGTGACCGTACATCGCGAAGAGGTTTACGTCGCCATCCATGGTAGCACGCCCATACTAATGCCGAAGATCGTCGAGCTAAATGGTAAGGGTTGAGCCGAATAGGAATCCCTTGGAACCGTTGCCAGAGCCATTCCGGATTCTGCCAACTCGGTGGAGGCGATTCGGATTGAAATGACGTATTACTCGAATGCCATCTGAGGCAGCACGTTGACGCAACTCATCGTTGAAGTTTGAAAGCCGAACACAGGCAAATTGCTACAGGAAATCTACGAAGCCAGAAATCACGTGTACGCCAGCAGCGCCGTGCGAAATGCTAGTACGTCCGTAAACCGATGTTTCGGTTCGCGGCTCAGAGCTTTGTGGATCGCATCGGCGAGGCCGGCAGGGAGATCGGAGCGCCGGTCGCGGATCGGGACCGGGTCTTCGGTAGCGATCTGGACGAGTTGTGCGGGGATCGATTTCGGCATGTCGTGCGCGTATTGTTTCGTGAGTAGCGAATAGAGCGTGGCGGCGGCAGCGTACTGATCGGCGGCGGGCTTCGCGTCGCGGTAATGTGTCACTTGCTCGGGGGCCATGTAAGCGGGCGTTCCGCCGATGTCGCCCTGCATTGTCAACCCGCTCAGTTGCGACGTTTCATAGGCGCGAGCCAACCCGAAATCGCCGAGTTTCGCGGTGCGTTTGCCACCGGCGGGGCTGGCAATCAGGATGTTCGCGGGCTTGATATCGCGATGGACGAAGCCTTTCGAATGCGCGTGGGCAAGGCCGCCCAGCATCTGGCAGATCAACCGCACCGCGGTCTTCGTATCCAGTGGCCCTCGCTCGTTCAGTACCTTCCGCGCGTCTGGACCTAGTACCAGTTCCATCACCAAAAAGATCGTCCCGTTCGATTCGTCCACATCGTGAAATCCGACGATGTTCGAATGCTGCAACTCGCCGAGGATTTTGCATTCGCGAACGAAGCGTTCGACGTGTTTGCGAGTGGTACCGATCGCCGATGTGATCGTTTTGATCGCGACGCCAAGGCCATCGGAGAGCCGCGTCGCACGATACACTATGCCCATGCCGCCGCGACCGAGTTCGCCGTCGATCTCGTAGCCAGTTGGCGCAAATTTCTCTGTGGCGTCGTACACCAACGTGTGTTTTGGTGCAACGGATCGCTCGTAATCGACCGTCACATCCCGATTCGGTTGCGGCAGATCGAGCGTCGGTTGTTCGAGTAGGGTCGGCAGAACGACCGACACTTTGAACGTGGTGTGCCCCGCCGAAATTTCGTCGCCGTCCACGATGTCGGCGGTTTCAATGCGTGCGCCGTTCACGGAGGTGCCATTACGGCTTTTGAGGTCGAGGACGCGGCAGCGTGGCGGGTTGATTTCGACGACGAATTGACGTCGCGAGAAGTACGGATCGTCGTACGACAATTGCAAGTGCGCATCGTCGACCCGCCCGACGAGGAACGTATCGTGCCCGTCGAAAGTAAACTCTCGGCCCTGATGCGGTCCCGATGTCACAGTCAGCTTGAGTTCCACACGCGCCTCCCGCTATCTATCGTATTGAGTGTCGGAAAGAGCGTTTTTCCACTCTCATCGTCGACGTAAGTCCGAATTGCGGACACTCCAAAACCGGTTTTTGGTGTGTTTTTCGGGTTTGGAAGATCCTAAAACCACACTTTGCGATCGCAGTCTACTAATCCCAAATCCGTATCTCGAACGAATTATCGGGGTTATGTCGATCGCTCTCGGCTCGCGAATCGGCGCAAGTACTGACATTTTCATGTCAATGTGCGACCGTTTCATGTCAACATGCGACCGTTTCATGTCAACATGCGACATTTTGGCGTCCGTTTGAGACCCTTTTGCGCACGTCACGAATTCCGACTTACGTCAAATCGTCGAAAACTTCTTGACATTCGGAAATCATGTGGGCGCGGCGAAATGAACTCATCGGAGATACCCTCCCGCGTTCACTTCTAGTAAGATGCTCGGCTCACGCCGAGGATATTTTTGATGAACCAGCCGACGAACGTCCGTGCGACCGATCCTGCGATCCTCGCGTACCACGCGACCTTGCAGCAGTACGCCGACCACGGCGCATCGCACGAAGGGGCCACCGAGACGGCGTTCTCGCACCTCCTGGCAGTGACCGCGAAGCCGCACGGCTGGACGCTGATCCCGAAAAAGGCGATGAAGGTCGGCGCGAAGACGATCTACCCCGACGGCACGCTCCAGGATGGCAACTTCCTCCGCCGTGGCTATTGGGAAGCGAAGGACACGAACGACGACCTCGATAGCGAGATTCGCAAGAAGCGGGACAAAGGCTACCCGCTTACGAACACCATCTTCGAAGACACGACGCGGGCCGTGCTGTACCAGAACGGTCTGGTAGCGGCGAACTACGACTTGCGGAAATCGCACGATGTCGCCGGGTTGCTGACCGATTTCTATGGCAACAATATACTTGATATACAAAACTGATGCTGATAAAGTGGTGCTTGCGACGAGGGTTACTTGTCTCTGGAGTTGTCGGGTTTGGACCCGCGCTTCGGTTTCTTGGCCTGCTGGTGTTGATACCCGGCTTCCCGCTTATCGAATTCCGACTTCGGCACTCCCATAAGTTTCTAGGTCAGTTCGTCGAACGCTGCAAAGCGTTGTGAGATAGATGGTTATTCAATACTGAATTTTCTCTGACAAGGCTGCTACCCATGCCTGCTCCAGCTCCCGAAATCAAAATTCAAGATTGGTTTAACCCAGAAGATTGGTTCCAGTTTTCGTATAGAAACCAGGAGTTTTTGAATACCATTGCAGACAGCGAGATCCAAGGGAAATATGCCCTGTTTGCACTCAACATAACTCCGCATCATCAACTACCCAATTTTGTAGGAAAGCTTTTTTGGGCTGGTTGGGAAACATGCCAAGCCAACATAGATTCGCGGAAGTGGCTTGAATCTGAAGTTGAAGGCTGGAGCCAATTGCAAATTGCCGAGCAATTGCAAAAAATTGAAAGAAAGCGAAATATAATATTGGGATGGAACCGAACTCCAGAGCAATTGGATTTGACATACGGAAGCACCACCGATGTCTTGAGGCAATTGCCTGAGCGGCTCTACGTTAACATTGCCGACATGTACCCCATGCAGATTGTTGGTGCATGGGCTGCATTTGAAATCCTCGCTGGTGACCTATGGATACATGCGATGAATCGCAAGCCGGGAAGACTTGCAAGCCTATCAGGGTTGTCGAACGCGGTCACTGAACTAGCAAGAGGCAAGGCAGTGAAGTTTAATCGCTCTCAGAAAAATGAAGACCGTGACGTTCCGGGGAAGAGTGTCAAAGTCGAACTTATTGGGCAGGTTACAAATCAGTCATTCGACTTAAGCAACTGCATGGGAACATTTCTGTCTGAAGCGAAACGGGTGTCGTTCACTACTCTTTCTGACATTCGGAAAGCATATGCGACCGCATTCGCAACACAAGAGGAATTCGACAATGCCCGCCCTTTGCTTATGGCGATGGCAGACGAGAGATTGGATGTGTTGTCTTTATTGAGAAACTTGCTAGTCCACAGGGCAGGCAATGCGGATGAAGTGTGTATTAAAGATAGCGCAAAAGTCGCATCTGCGCCGAAGATCAAACTGGGTCACAAGTTGTTCTTGGATGGCGAAATAACAAGAACACAAGTGGAGGCGTCTGTATTATGCGCAATGTCTCTTGTAAAGGGAATTGATTTGTGGTTGTCAACAACACCGAAAACGAAGACATCGAAAACGTAGACATTATCCTCGAACAACTTTGTCAGCGCAGCGATGGGCGAGGAAATTTCAACTACTCATCATGTGATGTCTGCAATGAGACGGGACTGGGCGATGAAGCAGTTCCGCACTCACTACAAGAACAAGACGCTGACGAAGTGGGACATTTTTTACTACGTCTACGGGCTGCTGCACCATCCGGGTTATCGCACGAAGTTCGCCGACAACCTGAAACGCGATCTACCCCGCATCCCGTTTGCGCCGGACTTTCGGGCGTTTGCTGCGGCGGGGAAGGAACTGGCGGAGTTGCACCTGAACTATGAGGATTTGGAGCCGTTCGACTTGGAGTATCTCGAGACGCTGGGCGTGCCGCTGAGTTATGTTGTCGAGAAAATGAAGCTGAGCAAGGACAAAACGAGCGTGCGCGTGAACGAATCGCTGACGTTGGACGGCATCCCGCCCGAGGTGTTCGAGTATCGCCTCGGCAACCGCTCGGCACTCGATTGGGTGATCGATCAATATCGCGTGACCGAAGACAAACGCAGTGGCATCCGCTCGGACCCGAACCGCACGGACGATGCCGAGTACATCGTGAAACTGGTCGGCCGCGTCATCGCCGTCAGCGTAGAAACGGTGCGGATCGTAAAGGCACTGCCGGTGGCGTTTGTACCGGCGTGACGAGGTATTCGCAGCGCAAGCAAGGGGAGGAGGTTCCTGAATGTGGAAGCCCCTTGCTTGCGCTTTTTGAAGTTGCGCTTTTTGTGATTCGGGTGCCAGGAACCAGACATTCTTCGAGCCTGAAGGGTTCGTTCTACCAGCCCAAGGCGAAGCCTTGGGTATCGTCATCACCCACGATTCGGCCCTGAAAGGGCCGTTCAGGCCTCACCCATTTGCAAAATCTTGCCGCAAACAGGGCAGTGTAGAGTGCAAGGATTCCACGTACGAACTTTGCCACGTGAACGGCCACTTCAAGGCCGATGAACATTCATACGTCGATCCCCAAGGCGTTGCCTTGGGCTGACAGAAGCGGCCCTACAGGCCGAAAAACGGACATTTGGCAACGCAGGTGTTCCAAAACCGGTGTCACAGTTGCGATTAGCGCAACTTCAAAAATTGTGCAGCGGGCTGGCCGGAAAATCGTGCCAGCCCGCTGCACAAGCAAGGGCAGGAGGTTCATCGCAACCGGAACTGGCTTTTTTGGGTATTTGCCACCGCGCGGTCTAAAGATTTGCGGCTACTGGAATAAGACAACAATGGATCGTTCGTACCATTTTCAAAAAGTTTCTGCTTCCGCGATGTGAAAGAATTCCGTTTATGCGACATGTACTTTATCTAATATTTTTCGCCTCGCTTCCGGCGTTTGCGCAATCGCCGTTGCTGCCAATTGACGAACTGCGTGGCTCGCTTGTGATTGTGGGTGGTGGGGCGATGCCTGAGGTGGTTCGCGAGAAATTCGTTGCGCTCGCGGGTGGCGAGAAAGCGAAGATCGTCGTGATTCCGACCGCGAGTGTCGATGCGGATGATGCCACGAAACGCGACTCGTTCACCGCAGCGTGGGTGAAACTCAAGCCCGCATCGGTGACGATTCTGCATACGCGGGATCGCAAGCAAGCCGACGATGCCGCGTTCGCCAAACCGCTGACCGAAGCGACGGCAGTCTGGTTTAGCGGCGGCGATCAGACGCGGATTCTGAGTGCGTATCGTGGCACACTCGTCGAGAAGGAACTACACAAACTCCTCGAACGGCGTGGCGTCATCGGTGGCACATCGGCAGGGGCGGCGATCATGGGCGACCCGATGATTGCGGGTGGCAAAGACAAGGCGACGACTGTGGCCGGGTTCGGCTTCCTGCCAGGATTTATCGTCGATCAGCACTTTGTCGCACGTAACCGCAAGGAGCGCCTGAATGGTGTGATCGATGGTTTGCCTGGCTATGTCGGTCTCGGTATTGATGAGGGCACAGCCGCAATCATTACTCGTCGCGACATCGAAGTGCTCGGCGAATCGACGGTGACGGTGATCGTTTCACCTGGTGCGGGTAAGCCGCGACTGGAAACGGTACTGAAAGCGAAACAATCGGCCGACCTGTTTCAACTGCGTCGCGCCGCCTTAAATCGTGCCGCAAAAGTCGCGTTCCCACCGGCGAAACCGGCCGAGGCGAATGTCGCGAATGGCACGCTCGTCATCATCGGTGGCGGTGGCACGACGGTGGAAATCATGGAGCGATTCTTCGCTGCCGCCGGTGGAAAAGACGCGCTGATTGTCGCGATCCCGACAGCCAACGAATTTAACGTCGTCGTTGGGGAAACGGGCGACGAGAAGTTCCTGAAGAAGTTCGGTGCCACGAACGTGAAACGGCTCCACACACGAAATCGTATTCAAGCGGACGACCCGAAGTTTTCCGAAGTCCTCACCGAAGCCAAGGGGGTTTGGTTCGGTGGCGGGCGTCAGTGGCGGTTCGTCGATGCCTACGAAAACACCTTGGTTGAGAAGCGTTTTCACGAAGTCCTCGCTCGGGGCGGCGTCATCGGCGGCAGTTCCGCTGGGGCTTCGATCCAGAGCGAATATATGCCGCGCGGCCATCCGCTCGGCAACGAAGTCATGGCCGCCGAAGGCTACGAGAAAGGCTTCGGCTTCCTGCCGGGATGCGCGGTCGATCAGCACTTCTTCGCACGCAAACGCTTCGACGATATGACGGGACTGATGAAACTTTACCCGCAATATCTCGGCATCGGCATCGACGAATCGACCGCCATCGTGGTCACAAAACAGATCGCAGAAGTTCTCGGCAAAAGTAAAGTCGCGTTCTACGACACGAACGCGAAACCGGTTGATGGCAAAGATTACGTCGAAGTCCCCGCAGGCAGTAAATACGACCTCAAAACGCGGAAGGTAGTCGAGTAACGTCCGAATCGCATCGACAATTCGCCTCCGAAACCGAAGATGACATTTCCCGAATCCGGAGGCATCGCGATGAACCTGACTAACCGCCGCGTGGCGGTGCTGCTCGAACAACAGTACCAGGAACTAGAAGTGTGGTACCCCGTGTACCGCCTGAAAGAGTCTGGGGCAAAGGTGACATTCGTCGCACCGGAGGCGGGGAAAACCTACGCCAGCAAGCTCGGCTACCCGGCGAAATCCGACGTGGCCGCGAAAGATGTGTTGGCCACAGACTTCGACGCGATCCTGATTCCGGGCGGATTCTGCCCCGATTACATTCGCCGTAGCGAAGCGATGCTGACACTCGTTCGCGATATGGATGCGGCGAAGAAACCGACGGCAGCAATCTGCCACGGGCCGTGGGTGCTCTGTTCGACGAACGCACTCCGTGGCCGCAACGCCACTGCTTTTTACGCGATTCAAGACGATGTCGTGAACGCCGGCGCGACGTGGGTCGATGCCGAAGTGGTGGTCGATGGCCACATCATCACGAGCCGAAAACCCGACGACCTCCCCGCATTCACAGTCGCCCTCATGAAGGCGATTCTTGGGATGACACACGCATGACAGTTCCCCGTAAAGGCCACTCGAAAATCGCGGATATCCCAGAGGACTTGCTCGACGATCTCAACGCGGGGACCGTCCCAAGTGCGTCGCTATCCGAAGGTTTGGCGGTCGATTTCTCGGTGCTATTGCGAACGACGTTTCCCGAGTTGCCACCCGAGGCATTCGAGGCGGGCGACGGCGCGATGAGCCTGGGTGTCACTCGCAGGATGGAAGCGTTCGGCGAGATTTTGCTACTGCATCGGGGCATCGAAAGCCTGCCGAGCCTGATCGCGCACCCGTCGGATACGGTCCGCGGTTGGGCGTGTTACATGATCGGGCTGACGCCGAAGTTGCGCTTGAAAGAGCGCCTCGACCTGCTGCGACCGCTGGCCGACGATGCGCATTTCGGCGTTCGTGAATGGGCGTGGATACCGATGCGCCGGCACATCTCGATGAACGTGCGAAATGCGGTGGCGGCGCTCAAACCGTGGACAAAGGAAAAGTCGGTAAACTTGCGGCGTTACGCGGTCGAAGCGACTCGGCCACGCGGCGTTTGGGCGACCCATATCGAGCAGTTGAAGCACAACCCGGAGATGGGGCTGCCGTTGCTCGAACCGCTGAAGGCCGACCCCGAAAAGTACGTGCAAGACTCCGTTGGCAACTGGCTGAACGATGCCGCCAAGTCTCAATCGGAGTGGGTGTCGAGTATCGTTTCGCGCTGGCGTCAGGAATCGGGCAATGCCGCCACTGAGCGGATCTGCGATCGCGCGATGCGTAGCGTCTCGCGTCGGCGACGATAATCACGGCTGCGCAAACGAATCCTCGCCAGTGGCCGCTCGCAGATCGGCGAGCGCACGCTGATATTCGGCGAGCGTGTCCACGACTTTCGCCCGCGCACCGGCGGCGAACAGTTCGCGTAAATTCACTTCGAGGAACGTGCTCGTGCCCAGGTCAAAGCGTTTGCGTTCGAGCATTGCCACCTGGTCTGCTACTGCGACTTCTTCCTTCGCTTTGAGCAACCGCTGATAGGTGCGATCGAGGTTCGAGACGACATCTTGCACCTCGGCCACAATCACATCGCGCGCGTATCGTTCCTGTGCGAGAACCTGCATCAGTTGCGCCTGTGCGACTTGCGTTCGGCCGAACGCATCGCGGCGTTGCACCGGTAGATCGAGTGCGAGGAAGACTTCCGCGTTCGTGCGATCCGATGCGAAAATGTCCTTACCCGTGAACGATTTCTTGCCGCCGCCGACATCTTGCGAGGCGGCGATCCCCGCGTTCAAGCCCGGCAGTTGCTGATTGCGTGCGAGTTGCAGATCGACCGTCAGACGCTCTTTTTGCAATTGAAATCGCATCAACTCCGGGCGTCGTGCCACGGCATTAATCAGGTCTTGTACCAGCCGATTTGCGTTGAACGGTGCGAGTACGGTATCGACAAAATTCGCCGGTAGTTGGCTCGCGTTCGGCACCACGGGGTTGCCACTGGCATCGCGCAACAAAAGCGAAAGATCGAACGAGGTTTGTTGCAATCGGCGTTCGGTAGCGATCAGCGTGCCTTCGCGTTCGGCCACGGTGCGGCGTCCCTCGATAACGATGAACTCCGGGTCGGCCCCGAGTTTTGTACGTTTCTCGAACAGTTCCTGACGGTCCTTTGCGAGTTTCAAAAGCCCCGCGGAAATCCGGTACTGTTCCCCCGCAGAAACCCACGCCCAGTAAGCACGTGCCCCCGAACGGAACGCACCGAGACGCGCGGTTTGCACGGCCGCAAGTGCCAGCGGTTCGCCGATTTGCGCCTGACGCAAAATCGACCGGCGGCGGTCGATCGAACGATCGCGCAGGAGCGGGATTTGTACACCGGTGCGGAACTCGCCGCCATCGGCGGTTTTGCGATCGCCGTAGTAAACGGGGAAGTCGCCGTAGCCAAACCGATAGCCAGAGAACGCGGTCATGCCCCATTGCGGTATCGGTTGTTCGAGCGAAATATCGAAGCGACTGTTGCCGAACGAACCTTCCTGATTCGTGCCGCGCGAACGCAGGTTGAGGTCAAACTGTCCCTCCGCCACGAGACGTTGGCCGAGCGCGATATCCCGCTCGCGTTCAGCAGCGAACAACAGTGGGAAATGCTGGTTCACACTCTGGAGAACATCGTCGAGCGCGAGCGGCGCGTTCGAAATATTGACGGGCGAAGGCGGCGCGGGAAGTTCGGCCACCGCAGGGAGCGTAGCGAGTGTCGGCGGCGCAATCGACGTTTTCAAACCGGCGGAAGGTGGCATCGGCGATTGCACGCTCGCACACCCGCAAGCGATGGCGACGGCCCCGACAACCAGCGCGTGCGTCCGTGCCATCATGAACAGTCCTAACGAACGGGGCCGAGTGCAGATGGCTTCTTCAAAGTTTCCGGTGGGCGGATCGGCGGGAAGCCGTTGAGTACGCGCCAGAGTTCCCAACCGAGCGTCACTTGCTGCAATATCACCCAGCCTTGTGCGCGAACGCCTTGCCGTAGCAGTTCGACGTTCGGCCACGGTCGCTCCGCCGGATCGGGTTCGACGAGAATCCGAAACTGCCCGCGTTCGTTGGCTGTGGGATCGACGAGGTACACTCGCCCGCCGAAGGTACCCGCCGCAGCGTCTGGGTAGGCGACGAACTGCACAGCCGGCCAGCCTTCGAACTGGAGTCGAACGAGATCGCCCTTAATTATCAGGGGTAGATCGTTGCCATCGATCAACAGTTCGGCGACGATACCGGGGCGACTGTCGGGCGTCAACGTGGAATGTCGCCAGCCGACAACACCGCCTACGGCAACGGTGAAGGGCACGTCGGCAGTCACATCGGACGGTTTAATATCGGGCACGATCGTCGCGAGTGGCGTGCCGTTCGAAACGAAAATACCGCCCTGCTCCGCGTTCGCCAGAACGCGAAAGATCGTGCCATCGCACGGCGAATCGATGTACTGCGCCCGTTGCCGTGCGATCTGCACTTGCATGTTCAGAAGGTCGCGATCCGCCGCCGCCACTTCGGCATCGGCCATCTTTCGCACAGCATTTTCGGAGTTGATCGACGCATCGGTGTCGGCCTGAATTCGCTTGGTCGTGTCTTGTGCGGCCTTCACTTCTTGCTCGCCCAGGCTGACGCGGGAGATGCCCGCTTTGACGTTCGCCTTCGCCGCGACGAAGTTGCGGTTCGCGATTTCGAGTTCCGCCCGCGAACCGACTTTTTCTTTGAAAAGCTCATCCGCGCGCGTGGCCGCAAACTCGGCTTGCTCGACGCTGGCCTTCTGCGAAATGAGTTCTTGCTGGAACGCCTGTAATCGTTCTTGCTGAATGCTGATGAACGTCTTTGCGATTTCGAGTGACACTTTTTGCGAGATTTTCAAGTTCTCAATACGCGAATCGATCTCGCGAACGCGCCCCGCCGCGGCATTCACGCGATTGACGACGGCGGCTTCCATTTCGAGTAAACGCAGTTCGAGATTCGGGTCGTTATCGACGAGTTCGAGGATGCGTTGCCCCGCTTTGACGCGGTCGCCTTCGCTGACGAGAACGCGATTGACGCGGCCCGCAATCGGCGAAGAGACGAACTGCAAGCGATAGACGGGGTTGAACGCGATGGCACGCCCGGTGCCATGAACGGTTTGTACCCAGGGCGTGAAAATCAGAATGAACGGCATCGCGAGAATGCCGGCAAAGACGATCCGCGAAAGCCACAGAATGTACCGTGGCGTGACCGCCGCACGCATCGCATTCGTGTTGGCAGGTGGTTGCAAACGGTTCATGACAACTCCTGCGATGGGGTGCGTTCGAGCCGAATCTGCCGGTCCATTCGCCGTGCGACATCGTCGTTGTGCGTGACGACGAGCAACGTCCACGGTGCCTGCTGGCCCGTAATGACCGACCAAACCTTGTCGCGAATTTCGCGATCCATGTTGTCCAAAGTTTCATCGAGAACGAGGAATCGCGGGCGTCCGGCAATCGCACGTGCCAGCACGACCCGCTCGGTCGCACCCAGCGAAAGCGGATGACCACCGGGCGTGAGATGTGCGTGAATGCCTTTCGGCATCGCCAGAATCGTTTCGAGGACATCGACCGAAGCCAGTGCGTTTCGCGCGTCGGCCAACGTGACATCGGGCCGCCCCACGCAGACATTTTCGAGAATCGTACCCTCAAAGATTTCGACGCCTTTCACGATGGCGATCTGCTTCCGCAACGCATCGAGTTTCAGGTCGCGAACGTCGATGCCATCGATCTGCACCCACCCCGATTGTGGCGTTCGCAGTCCGAACAGCAAATCGACGAGCGTACTTTTCCCCGCTCCGTTCGGGCCGACGACGGCGACCCGTTCTCCCGGTGCGATGGCGAACGACAAATCGCGGATGACCGCATCGTGTGCGTCGGTATGCGCGAAAGTTAAGTCGCGGACTTCGAGCTTTGCGGCTTGCGTATCGCCGATGTGTGGGCTGATGCCGTCGTGCTCGATGGGCAGGTCGAGCATGTGGCCGACTTTATCGACCGCCGCGAGCAGGTCGTAATAACTCTCCAGGTGCTTGCCGAACTTCGAGAACGAAGCGACGACGAGCGTAACAACCATCTCCGCCGCAACGAGTTGGCCGAGCGTGAGTTGACCATTAATGACCATGTATCCGCCGAGAGCTAGGAGTGCCGTACTGGCAAACACCTGGAGAAACAATGCGAAACCGATCTGCCGCAACAAGATGTGATAATGCGCAGCGCGTGCGGCGAGGTAATCTTGCGTGAGTTCATCCGCACGCGATTTCGCGAAATCCGGCCCGCCACTGAGTTTGAACGCGATCGGGTTCCGCGCAAGTTCTTCCATCCAACCGGAGACGGCATACTTCGAACGCGATTCGCGTATCGCTCCACTGACGGCCCCGCGACCGAGAACGAACGTCATGAACAGCAGCCCCGCGATCAGCACCGCATCGAATGCGAGCAACAGCGGGTGATAAAACGCGAGCAAGATCAGGCCGATCATCACTTGCAGAAACAACGAGACGCCATCCATCAGCAACGTGGCCGCCGCTTTTTGGATGGTCAGGATGTCGAAGAACCGGTTGACGAGTTCGGGGCCGTATTGTTGGTCGAACGCTTGAAGTTCCGCGCGCGGTAATCGGTCTGCGAGTGTCGCCACGACTCGAACGAACACGCGTCGCTGAATGTACTCAACGACAATTTGTTGCAGCAGTTGCAAGAACGCGGACATCACGAGGCAAACGAGTAACGCCACGCAGAGGGCGAGAAGTTGCTGAACGAGGTTCGACAGCGCTGCGGTGTTAACGACCGCCATCGCGGTGATCGGCACCGCCAGATTCAACACGCCGACGCCAATCGCGTAGACGAGCACCATCCACAACTCGCGGCGTTCCGGCATCAAATAACCAAGCAATCGCGCGAA
>JAYSYI010000190.1:0-6212 GCA_043727665.1 Limnoglobus sp.
GAACCCGCGGCTCGCGTTCGTGTCGTATCTCCCATGAGTACGCCACTGCAACGCTATATCGAAGACCACAAATTCATCCTCGATGCCATCTCGAAGGCCGCGAACATCGTGGACCCCGTGGCCGTTGATCTGGATGAATTTTGCAACCCGCTGATTTCCAGATCGAAACGCGGTGCGGTGTTGCCACTGGATGGCGTACTCATCCGCGACTGGGATCCCGATTATCGCAAGTTCTGGCCGGGGCTACGCTTCGGCGTGCGGATGTACGAGATCGAAGGTGTCCGCTTCGCACGTGCATACGCGGGTGTCAGCGAGGACGCGAAAGATCATGGCTACAACTTCTTCGCCGTCGCGCGGCAGGATTATCACAAGTTTTACCGCATCGCGCTGATGTCCCGACGCAAATCGAAACCACCCGGCCCGCCACCAGTTCTGCCTGTTGCTCAGATTGAAATTTTGCGAAAAAATACGCTCGATTACCTCGACCCGAAGAACCTGCGCCGGATCAAATCGTACGGCGGTCGCGCAAAACGCGGTTTGCTACTCGACGGTCCACCCGGTAACGGCAAGACCTCTGCCTGCCGTTGGGTGTACCACGAATGTTTGCGGCTCGGCTACGAAAACCGCTTCGTCACGCCGGACGATTATCGGGCTGCACGGAATGCATGTAACCCGGCCGAGGCAATCCGGCGGTTATTCGAGTTCGACAAAGCCGGAGTCGTGTTCTTCGACGATATGGACATTGCTCTACGGGACCGGAATAAGGCGGGTGAAAGCGAAGATCAAGCGGTGTTTCTGTCGGCGCTCGATGGCATCCAGAGCACCGAAGGCGTTGTCTATATGTTCACCACCAACTGCTCATTGGATCTGATCGACCCCGCATTCAAGCGACCCGGACGGCTCGATGTGGTGCTACATTTTCCGTTGCCCGATGCGGCATTGCGCCGGGAATTGTTCCAACGTTGGCACGCCGACATTCGGAATGCGATCGATTGCGAAACCGTCGTTCGCGATTCGCAAGGGAACAGTTTCGCGGAACTGGAGGAATACAAAAACCTCCTCGTGATGCGTTTCATCGAGTGCGGTCAGTGGGATTGGCACTGGGCACGGAAACAATTTCATGCGAACCGGGCGGAACTACAAAACCAGAAGAATGGGCGTCAGGTCGGCTTCAACGCGATCATGAGTCACGCAGTCAACGGTACCCATTGACACGCGATAACAGCGAATGAGAATTACCCCATCATCGTGCGGAATTCTTCGAAGAGGTAACTGCTGTCGTGTGGGCCGGCGGCGGCTTCGGGGTGGTATTGCACGCTGAAAACGGGCAGGTCTTTGGCTCGCATTCCTTCGAGCGTTTGGTCGTTCAGGTTGATGTGCGTGGCCACGACATTCGTTGGCAGCGTGTTCGCATCGACTGCAAAGCCGTGGTTCTGCGTCGTAATTTCCACGCCGCCGGTCGTGGTATTTAGCACCGGTTGATTCGCGCCGCGATGGCCGAATTTCAGCTTAAATGTCTTCGCCCCGAGTGCCAACCCGAGGAGTTGGTGGCCGAGGCAAATGCCGAACAGTGGCTTCTTGCCGATGAGGTCGCGCACGGTGCGGATCGCGTACTCGACGGCGGCGGGGTCGCCGGGACCGTTGGACAGGAACACGCCATCGGGTTCGTACGCCAGCACCTCTTCCGCCGTGGCCGTGCCGGGTACGACGGTGACGCGACAACCGACTTGCGTGAGGCATCGCAAGATGTTCCACTTCATGCCGTAATCGATGGCGACGACATGTTTCTGGATTGCGCGTTGTGGCAGCACGTGTTCGCAGAATGGGCCGAAGCCCTTGTTCCACTCGAACGCCTTTTCCGGCACGACTTCGCGCACGAGATCGCGGCCAACCATGCTCGGTGCACTCTTGGCTCTCGCCACCAACGAGGCATCGTCGAGATCGACCGTCGACAGTACGCCCATCATCGCGCCGCGAACCCGCAGCCGCCGTACGAGCGCCCGCGTATCGATACCTTCGATGCCAGTGACGTTGTTCGCCGTCAGGTACGTATTCAAGTCGCGATGGCTGCGAAAGCTGCTTGGCACGCGTGTCAATTCGCGAACGACGAAGCCTTCGACTTGCACCGCATCGGATTCGGAATCTTCCGCCGTGGTGCCGTAATTCCCGATCAGCGGGTACGTCATGGTGACGATCTGCCCACGATACGATGGGTCGGTAAGGATTTCCTGATACCCCGTCATCGACGTGTTAAAAACGATTTCCCCAGTCTTTTCTCCGGCGGCACCAAAGGCGAGGCCGGTGAACACGGTACCATCTTCGAGGGCCAGTTTAGCGATAGTCGTCATCGTACCTGCGGCGTGAAGGTTCTCTGATTGCAAAACAATTTTAACATATGAACGGGTCCAGTAGCGGAAAGATCACTTCGCCGCCGGTGCCACGACTGCGGTCATCGCGTTATAGCCTTCGCGCCACTTCCCTTGATACTCAGCTTGACCGGCAAAATCTGCGTCGTCGAGCACGGCTTTCCAGTCTTTGGCCAAGCGTCCGTCGCCATCGAGGTAGGCTTTCACAAGGTATTTACCGTCGGGTAACGTTGGTTTCTTCGATCCCCAACCTTTTGCCCGTGGGGTGTCTTTCGCGGCTAACAGAGTCAGGCTGTGCTGCCAAAGTTTGCCTTTACCGAAGACGACGCGATCCGAGACAGCGATCGGTTCTTTCTCCCACTTCTTCTGCTTTGCGTCCCAGGAGAAGACGCGGACCTGTAACAATTTGTCGTTCCATGTCGGCGGGCAGTTCGTGAGTTTCAACCAGAGATCGGTGCCGAATTGTTTAGGACCGACTTCGGCAGGCAGGTCTTTTGCGGAGGCGTACTTGTCGCCCCGAATCGCGGCTACGTCTTCGATCCAGTTGCGGAAGCCCTTGTACGCATCGTCGCCGACTACGAACTTCACGCCGCCTTCGTGCTTCTCGCCGAGCGGTTTTCGCAGTAGCAAACTCTGCTCCGGTTTGGCTGGGTCGACGAGTTTTGTTGCGATCAGATATTCGAGCGTGGCGGCTGGGCCGTCCTTCTTCACCCAGGCGACACGGTCGCCGTGTTCTTTGCGGTACTTGTCGTTTTGCGGCGTGCCTTCGGTGTGGCAGTTCATGCAGCGGAACCGCCACGCCCAGACGTTCTTCTCGAACGACTCGAGCATACTATCCTTGCGGGCATGGCGAATCACCTCCACGGGGCGAGTCGGGGTGGCTCGTTCCTTTTCATCGAGCTTCGCGGTTGCCATCAATTTCGGATCGGCGGCACACGCGGTGATCCACGCAAGGAATGCCTCGCGTTCGGCCTTGCGAACCTTGGCGTGAATCGCGTTCGGCGCTTTCGATGACGGGCCGCCCATATCGATGAGTTTCACGATTTTGGACTTCCCGGGCGATTCGAGATCGATCAAGCCTTGATCGCGCAAGCTGCGAAACGTCTTCTCCGCATCGGGCAAAATATAGTCCTTGAGATCCACCCCCGCGAGGTGGCACTGCATACAACTCGACGGATTCGGCGACTTGAAAATCGGCACGATTCGCTTCTCGAAGACCTCGAGTGCCGAATCCGCCGCCGAAATGCGACCGCCGGTCACGATCGCGACAAGCACGATTGCGACGCCGATTTTGCAAAAGTCTGGCACGTATGCACTCCTGGGTTGTGAACGATTCGTTGCCGAATTGTCGGCGGAATTCGGTTGCGATGCAAGCCACAAACTTGCAAGATACCCTTACCGCTTGCGTACTCTGAGTGAACCTGGCAATACTCTATAAATTATTCTTTCTTCCCTTTGTACATTCGCATCTTTGAGGATACTACATGCTTCGCGTCTGGGTTCCGATCGTTCTGGCGGGCTTTTTTGCGACGACACTTTTCGCACAAGACCCGCCGAAAAAACGAGTCTTGACCCACGCGGATCACGACATTTGGAATACCGCAACGGGTGTCACGCTCTCGCCGAACGGGCAGTACGTGGCCTACGTCAAAAGCCCGACTACGGGCGATGGCGTCGTTATCATTCGGAACGTCAAAACGAATTCGGAAACGAAAATTGCAATCGGTGGCCGAGCCACTCCGGCGACAATTGCGCCGGCTGCCGACGACCAGGGTCCGGTGCCCACTGCGGTTCCCGCGAATCTCGGCACACTGACCGGTAGCCCGCAATTCACGCCCGATTCCAAGTTCCTATACTTCCCGCTCGTGCCTACGAAAGCGGAGGTCGAAAAGGCCAACGCCGACAAGAAGAAGCCGGAGGAGATGCCTCGCACGGTACTGGCATGTTTCGATCTCGCCAGCAATCAGATCGTCCGACGGTTCGAGTCCGTGAAGAGCTTCAACATTCTCGGCGATGGTGCAGGCGTAATCATACTCACCAAAGAGCCGAAGCCCGAAACGGCACCAATGCCCAAGGAAAGTCTACCTGCGAAGCTCGATCAACAGCCGGGGTCGCGGTTTCCCGGCAACCGTCCGCGTCCGGTCGACGTAGCGGCGGGGGATCTGGTGATTCGTCGCCTTAGCGATGAGAAGGAGTTTCTCTTCCCCGAAGTCTCGGATTTCAGCGTAACGAACGACGTGAAACAGATCGCATACATTTCGGGTAGCAAGAAGCCCGAACTGGCCGGGATCTACTTTTGCGGTCTCTTCGCACCCGAGTTGGCCTCGGCACTTAAGAGCGGGGTGGGCAAGTATTCTCGAATAACATGGGACGAGAAACAAACGAAACTCGCATTCCTTTTCAGCGAAACCGTCGCCTCACCCAACCTGCCTGCGAAGCCGCGAGTGTACTTTTGGGAGCGGCCGAGTAAACTCCTGCCACCGGTGAATCGCAGTTTGCTCGCGGCGGCCATCTCGCCGGTGACGTTTGCCGTGCGTGCGAATGTGCTACCGCCCGCTTTAGAAATCCTCGGGCCGGGCACGACCGGAATGAAATCCGGTTGGCAAATTGCAGATCGGGGCATCAGTTTCAGCCCCGATGGTTTGAAACTCAGCATCGCGACCGCACCCGAGAAGACGGCAGTCGAACCCGAGCCGAAGAAGGAGCCGGGCGCGCCGCCACCAACCGAACGTAGCCCCGTCAACGCCGATCCGGAAGCTGTGAACCTCGATCTCTGGAGTTGGAAAGACGAAGCGATTCAGCCGATGCAAAAAGTGCGAGCAGGTGCGGATCGTAGCAAAACTTATACGGCGATTTATCTGCTCGATACAAAGCAGTTTCGCCATATTCAGGACGAGACGATGTCGGTGAATCTACCCGCGTTCGGCGATTGGGGCTTCGGCTACAGCGATAAAGCCGTGCGTGGCCAGACTTGGGCGTTCCCCATCGTCGGCGATTATTCACTCGTCAATATCCGCACCGGCCAATCGAAGCCATTGCCGCGTGCCGAATCCGGCCTGACGCCGTCGCCGCACAACAAATACCTGACGGGCTTCGATGGCCAGAATTGGTTCAGCATCGGTATCCCCGACGGCAAGAAAACCGACCTGACGGGCAAACTGCCGGTGAAGTTTTTCAACGAAGACGACGATCATCCAGCCACCCCACCGCCCTACGGCTTGCTCGGTTGGAGTAGCGACGACAAATCGTTCTACGTCTACGACCGCTATGACATCTGGGAACTCGCCGCCAACGGGAGCGAAGCGACGAACCTCACACAGGTCGGGCGATCCCTCGGCCTGCGTTTCCGAATGGCCCGCGTCGAGAAACCCGACGACAAGCCGGGCGAACCGACCCGCGGACTGGATGCGACCAGACCGTGGCTACTGAGCGTCGAGAATCTGCTGACGCGCGATACGGGCTTTTATCGAATGCTACCGGGACAAAAACCGAAACTCCTCGTCATGGGTGCCCGACGCTACGGGCCGCCGACAAAGGCCAAGGCGGACGACGCGATGATTCTCACCGTGAGCACGTTCAGCAATTTCGCCGATTACTTCCTCGCCGATGCGAACTTCAGCGAACTGAAACGCATCACGGACATCAACCCGCACGTGAAAGATTTCAACTGGGGCAAATCGGAAATTATCAGCTACCAAAGCCTCGATGGCGTTGCGCTCAACGGCATCCTCATCAAGCCGGAGAACTTCGACCCCGCGAAGAAGTACCCGATGGTGGTGTACATCTACGAACGGCTCACCGACACTTACCACACCTTCCGGCTGCCAACTGCCGGCACCAGTATCA
>JAYSYI010000191.1:0-1971 GCA_043727665.1 Limnoglobus sp.
TACGATGTTCGGCAATTCGACGAACTCGGTCGCTCGTAATGCGGGGAAATGCCCCAGTTCCAAGCGGCGAACCGCTTCGCCGCTCGAATGGAAACGCACCAGCCAACGATACGCATCTTCGGAACTTGCCTGTAACGGATACTTCTCGCCGGTGTAAGCAAACAACTCCCGTGCGTGCGACCAACGACCCGCATCGGCGAGGTGTTCGCCCATCTCAACCAGCGCATCGGCCGCTTCGGCATCGCCCATTCCCGCGAGCCGATCCTTGAGATTTTTCCACTCGCTCGGGAAGTCTGCGTCCGCCTTCGTAAGCAGTTCGGCGGCTTTCGCGAATGCCGTGCGGCTCTCCATCGCTTTTCGGCGTAAAGCGATGAATCCCGGCGTGTAACCGCGCGTCGATTCGTCTCGGCGCGCCAGGCCTCCGCGTGCCAGCGTCGTGCCGGCCATCAAATCTTTGTCGGCCTCAGAGCCGTCTTTGCGGTGCGAAATCAACCGGTAACCGGTGCGTTCGTTGGCAGAACACGCCATCAGTTTCTGTGCCGATTTCGCGATTTCGTTTGGTGTGTCCGCGAGCGCATCGACGAATGCGGAGTCGTCCAGAATCACCTGCGCATGGGCATCGGTGTCGGAAATCGAGTAGAGTTTTTGCGTCGCGTGGACGTTCAAACCGAGTGCGGAAAGCTGTTCGGGATACATCGTCGCATCGGCGGCGCGCTTGAACGCTTCTTGCATCGTCGCCAATACGAGTTGCTCGGCTGCGGGTGCGTTCGACGCGATCGAATCGGTGAGGATCACTTCGGGACGCCACACACGGATCGTCAGCACCAGTTGGCGGAGCAGTTGTTCGTTCGCTTTGCCATCGTGCATACCGTGCCAAAACGCTAACAATTGTTGCGCGCTCAGGCCGCTCGCATGACCCGGCACGGGGAACGACCAGATCGTTTCCGCCGTCGCACCCGACACCGAACGCATCGCTTGCGAGAGTTGAAATTCTTTCGTCGCGTGCTTCGGATCGGCCGTTTTCGCATCGGCGGACGTCACTTGCACCGCCGCGACCAGGTAGCCCTCTTTCCCCGCGAGTTGAGCGATTGTGCTGTACGGAATGCCTTTGCCGGAAGCATGTACCGCTAGAATCGCGGCACGGTGACCACCCGATTTCCGCGAGGTCCAGGTCTTGCCGCCGTCGGTTGTGCCGAGGATCGTCCCGAGTTCGCCGACCGCCCAGCCGGTGTTCGCGTCGAGCATCGTAATCGCGTGAAGTGGGACCGATGCGATCGTTTTGCGGACTTCCCACGTGCGGCCAAAATCGGGGCTAAACAGCACTACCGAGCCGGGCCGTCCGACGAGCCAAAGGTTCTGCCCGACTGCGGCCACCGAGTGAAAATCGCACACCGAACGGGCATCGCGATCAAGCGGCAATTCGACGTGCGACCACGTGCCGTTCGGCCAGTCACGATTGACCATCACCAACCCGCCATCGCCCGCGACAACCGCCTCTTTGCCAGAGATTTTGACCGTACGCACGCTGCGATTGCCGGGAATTTCCATCTGGCTCGGTTGCAGTGGCCCATCGACGAACTTGGCCGATTGCGACCACGCACCGGCGATCAACCCGCTCTTGTTATCGTGGAAATCGCACGCCAGCCACGTTGCGATTCGCGGCCCACTGACCGGTCGCCAACTGCCGCCGCCATCGTTGGTTGTGAACGTACCTGCGGGGTAACCGGGGCAGCCATCGCCGACGACGATGCCGTTCTTCTCGTCGAAAAACCGTACGACATTCAGCCCCGGTAGCAGATTCGTTGCCGTTTCCGCCCACGAAATCCCGCCATCGGTGGTGTGCAACAGCACTCCCATGCTCGCCGCATCGCCGGCTTTTTCGATGCGCCCCGCCACCCAGCCGGTGTACGGCGTCGAGAAATGCACCGAACGCAAACTGGCCCGCGTGCCCGATTTTTGCCGTTCCCAGTT
>JAYSYI010000192.1:0-6176 GCA_043727665.1 Limnoglobus sp.
AGCAGCAGATGCGACTTGGCCCCGTTGGAATGAACCAGCGTCGGCCGAAGTTCGCGCAGTGTGGCGCGGAATTGTCGGAGAAACTTCACGACGTGCGGCGACGCCGCGATGGCAGTGATCGTCAACCGCGCAAGTGCCATGAGCTTGCCCGAATCGCGCAACTGCGAATCGCCGAACCCGGACAGCGCGGACGGTAACGGCAACACGCGAACCGCCACGCCGCGTTCGCGCAGTGCGGCTTCGAGCGGACCCGCCCCGAGTAAAATCACCGTCACGTGGGCGTGCGTGCGGACGGCTTCGACGGCGGCCAGCAACACCCGCTCGGCCCCACCGATAACGCCAACTGGATTCACGAACACGATGTGCCGCATTCGTTATTTCCCCAGAAGTTTAGCGTACGCTTCGGCCACGGTGGCTGCGTGCGTTTGCCAACGAAATCGCGAGGCCCACACGAGGCGAACCGGTTTCGCTGTCACGGTACTGTCACCGCGAATCGTTTCGACGATCGCTTGCACCCACGCGGGCAGATCGCCGACGGGCCGGTAAGTCGCCGCCGTGCCACCAGCTTCGCGCAAAGCCGAAATGTCGCTCGCGATGACCGGCGCACCGCACGCCAACGCCTCGATAACGGGTAAACCAAAACCCTCCGCATCGCTCGGCATCAGCACCACCGATGCCCGGCGATAAACCTCCGCGAGTTCCTGCCGCGACAAGCCCACCAGGTGCGTAATGTCGCGGGCGATGCCGAGCCGATCGATCTGCTCGCGTTGGCCCGGCGTCCATTCGCCACCGACTTTCACGAGGTGCAATTCGGGTATTTCCCGGCGTGCCAGTGCGAAGATTTCAAGCAACAGGTCGATGCGCTTCCGTGGGATCGTACTACCGACGTGTAACAGCCACGGGCGGCCACGTAGCGCGTCGAACGCATCGATGCAGATCGGCTCGGTAGGTGAATGTTCGTGAAATTCCGCGGCGACGCCGAGCGGGGCTTCGATGAGTTTAGCGGGGTCGATTAGGCCGAGTTGCAAGATCTGCGCGTGCGTGGTTCGCGATGTCGCTATCACCACGCTCGCCGATTGCATCCCCGATAACACGCGCCGCATCAGCAACCGGAACCAACGTGGCCGCGGTTCTATGCGCTGTTCCAAAAGGCAACGAAACGCATCGAGGTCGTGGCAGTACACACCGGTACGGCCCGCAGGAAGCGCATGAACGAGGTGCGCATAACTGTGATCGACGACGTGATACACATCCGCATCGCGCAGCGAACGCGCGAACCGCGGGTAGGCGAAGTAGCGGTTGAACAGCCGATCCGCGTTGAACGCGAATCGTGAACGACCGAGCACCGGTACTCTCGTGACCCGCTTGCGATACGGCGGAATCGTACGAATACCCGCAATCGATGGCGGCAGATTCGCAAGCAGCATCTCTGCGCAGAGATCCATACTCGCCCAACTTTCGTCGGGGAAATCGGGCAAAACAGCAAGGCGAAACCGTGTCATAGCGGTTGAAATAGGAAAATCCGACACGCCTTGCAGCCCATCTGCGTTACTTCGTAGGTTTTTCGCTTGCACCTGAACAAGCCATCACGTACTAACTGGATAAGTGTACGCGCGATTACTAAATGTTCGGGGGTTCACGCATGCCGCTGCGCATCCTTTTCGTCGATATGAATGCCTACTTCGCTTCCGTGGAACAGCAAGATAACCCCGAGTTGCGTGGGAAACCGGTCGGCATCGTGCCGATGATGGTGCGGTCTACCAGTTGCCTCGCTGCGAGTTACGAGGCGAAGGCGTACGGCATCAAAACCGGCACGCCCGTTTGGGAAGCGCTGCGACTGTGCCCCTCGCTGCAATTGGTGGTAGCGCGGCACGATCGCTACGTAGAAGTTCACAACCAGATCGTGCGGGCCGTCGGTCGGTGCTTGCCGATCCATTGCGTGATGTCGATCGACGAAATGGCGTGCCGACTTATCGGCGAAGAACGAAAAACGGAGACGGTCCACCGTATCGGTAAGAAGATCAAAGCCGAGATTCGCGCCGAGATGGGCGATTGGATTCGCTGCTCGATCGGAGTTGGACCTAACGGAATTCTCGCAAAAGTTGCATCGGACATGCATAAGCCAAACGGCTTAACAATCATCGAATCGGAAGAACTACCGGATCGTCTGTACCCACTGCCCATTAAGGACTTTCCTGGCATCGGCCCGCGAATGGGCAAGCGCTTTCATGAGCACGGCGTGTTTACAACGCAACAACTAAGCGAACTATCGGTGAAAGCGCAAACACGAATCTGGGGAAGCCGAATTCACGGCGAACGCTGGTATTACATTCTCCGTGGGGAAGAAGTTCACGAGAAGGTGACGCATCGGCGAACGGTCGGCCATTCGCACGTATTGCCGCCGGTGCTTCGCAACAATGACGGAGCACGCGGCATCATGGTGAAACTCATCCATAAAGCGGCGGCACGGCTGCGCGGCATCGGTTATTGGTGCGGTCGCATGACCGTGTCTATTCGCTACGACACCGGCGAACGTTGGGAAGCAGGCAGTTCGATTCCCCGTTGCCAAGACACGCTGACATTGCTGATCGCATTCGGGGAATGGTGGGCCAAACGGCCATCGGTCGGTGGGCGACCGCTGAAAGTGAGCATGGTGCTGTTCGACTTAACCCCCGCCGCATCGACCACGCCATCGTTATTCGAATCGGATCGCCAACTGACGACGCTCTCGCACGTCATGGATAATGTGAATCGCACCTTCGGAAAGAACGCGATCCACTTCGGCACGATGTGCGATTCGGAAAGCGCCGTCCCTTCGCGCATCGCGTTTTCGAACATCCCCGCATTCGACCCGGCATACGAGTGAGACCCTTAAAACCGCAGGTGCATTCCCTTCAGGCGCGTGGCGGTTTCGGCCATCAGTGCGTCTTCTTCGGCTTCGTCTTTGGCGATGTACGTTACCGAAAATCGCAGGAACGCTCCGGCATCGTCCCACGGCACGCAACAGACACTCTGATCGTGGATGAGATACTGGCTGGCTTCTTCGGCATTCGCGAAACTGCGTTCGCCCGCCCCCTTCGGCGAGGCCGTGTAGAGGAAATACGTGCCGCCGGGCATCTCGCATTGGAAGCCCGTCGCTTGCAGGGCGGCGACCAACTTGCGGAGGCGACGCTCGTATTTCACCTTGATGGCGATGGGGATACTCGGGTTGCGAAGTGCAGCGGCGGCGGCGTGTTGTGTGGCCATGAACTGCCCGCTGTCGCTGTTATCTTTCACGTCGGCGTAGGCTTGCACGATCTTCGCGTGACCGGCCACGAAGCCCATCCGCCAGCCGATCATGTTGAAGCCCTTGCTCATCGAATGGACTTCGACGCCGACTTCTTTCGCCCCATCGACTTGCAAGAAACTGAGCGGTTCGCCTTGATAGCTCAGTAAAATGTGCGCCGCATCTTGCACGACGACGATCTGATTCTTCTGCGCGAAATCGACTACGCGGCGATAGAAATCGCGTGTGGCTACCGCACCCGTCGGGCTGTTCGGATAGTTGATGACGAGCAACTTCGCACGCTTCTTAATCTCATCCGGGATACCGTCGAGGTCCGGGAACAAGCCGTTTTCCTTCTTCAGAAGCAATCGATGAACTTCGCCACCTAGGTAGCGTGTCCAGGTGCCGGCCACGGGGTAACCGGGTGCGGTTATCAGCGTAACGTCGCGGGGGTTGATGAAGCACGCGGGGAGCATCGCGTAGGCGGGCTTCGAGCCGATGCAGTGGCAGACCTCCGTCACGGGGTCGAGCGTCACGCCGAACCGTTGCTGCATGAACGCGGCAGCGGCTTCCTTGTAATTGGCGATGCCGTTATCGGCGTAGCCGCGATTCTCGACCTTATCGACTTCGGATTTCATCGAAGCCCGCACGCTGACATCGGCCATATCGTCGTTCTCGCCGATGCCGAAGTCGAGCAACTGCCGCTCTGGGTGTTCGGCCATCGCTTGCCGTTTCGCGCGTTTGATCTTCTCGAATTTGTAAATCTCGTTCGATTTGCCATAGTTCGCGCCACCGATTCGGTCGGCGAATAAATTCTGAAACCAAGGGTCGGCAGCCACGCTGTTGCTCCGGTGTTGAGGAGAGTTCTTCGTCCTCTTGTTGTAGCAGCCGAAGCGGTAAAAGACCGTACGTTACTGCGCGAGTAGCCCGCCATCGATGGGTAACGATGTGCCCGTCGTGAAACTGGCCGCATTGCTGGCGAGATACAGCACGGCGGTGGCGACCTCTTCGGACCGTCCCAGGCGGCCGATCGGGTGTAGTCCGACGAGGTACTTGCTCGCGTCCGAATCGGCTGTTCCGGCGAATCGCTCGATCATGTCGGTTGCGATTGCGCCGGGGGCAACCGCATTCACGCGGATGCCTTGTTTCGCGTATTCGAGCGCCGCCGCTTTCGTGATGCCTTCCACTGCATGTTTGCTGGCGACATAGACCGAGGCCCCCGCCATTGCGACATGCCCAACAACACTGCTGGTGTTGATGATCGAACCGCCACCGGTCTTCAGCATCGCCGCAATTTCGTACTTCAGGCTATAAAATACGCCGAGAACATTGATGTCGAACACGCGACGATAGTCGTCCGCGTTGAATTCCGTCAGGGGTCCGCCATGCTCGACACCCGCGTTGTTGAAAGCGACATCGAGACGGCCGTACTTCGCAACGGTTTGTTCGACGAGTGCTTTCACATCGGCCTCAACCGAGACATCGGACCGGATGAAAGTGGCCGTACCACCCACTTTGACGATCTCCGCAACGACGGCATTGCCATCGACTTCGCGCCGTCCGGAAACAACGACTTTCGCCCCCGCCTTGCCGAATGCTTTTGCCGTGACGGCACCGATGCCACTCGTCGCCCCGGTGATCAGAACGACCTTCCCACTAAAATCGAACATGATTCAGACCCCATGGATATGACCCGCTTCCGAACGGGTGAAGATACCGAAGGTGTCGATTCGGGCTTACATCGAAAGCAGTGGCGAATGGCGAGTGGAGCGGGTAGGATTCAATGAATGGAGGTTTAACATGAGCATTCTGCTTCAACCGTCGCCGGTGCGTTTGGGTGCGACCGCGTTCTACGAACGATACGGCCAGCAGCGTTACGAACTCGTCCGGGGTCTACCCGTGGAGGTTGCGATGCCCGGTGCGAGACACGGTGTTGTTGCGAACTGGATGGGGTACCACCTCACACAGTTTGTCGTCGCTAACAAACTCGGCCGAGTGATGACCAACGACACGTTTGTCGTGTTGCGTCGCGATCCGGATACGGTTCGCGGGCCGGACGTGTGCTTCGTCAGTTACGCGCGATTACCGCGTGGCCCCGTGCCCGATGGGCCGTTGGAAGTGATCCCGGAACTCGTGATCGAAGTCCGTTCGCCATCGGATCGCTGGACACATGTCATCCAAAAAGCCACCGAGTATTTGCAAGCGGGCGTCTCGATCGCGATCGTCATCGACCCGAGCACCGAGTCAGTCACCGTCTATCGACCCGATGCTCGCCAACAGATTTTCGAGCGAGAGCAATCGCTCGTTATCGAAGACTTGCTGCCAGGCTTCACGCTACCGGTCGCGGAACTCTTCGTGTAGGAAGCTGCGTTGAGTTTGCCGGTTGCGGTGCTTGTGTGGGTTTTACTGCCGGTCGCGCCGGTTAATCCAGTTGGCGTTGGCAGGGCGGCTATACCGTGCAGTCGCAGTTTGACGAAAGTAAGGGTAGCGGCAACGACCTTACAGAATTGCCCGACTGGAATCGAGTTCCAGAATCAAGGAGGATTGGACGTGAAACTGCGTTCCCTGTCCCCGTTGGCTGCGGCCGCCGGGATTTGCATTGCCGGGTCGGCGGTGGCTCAAGAGCCTGCCCGAACCTCCGCGATGCCTGCGAAAACCACCACAACCGCCCGCGTTAGCTCCAATCCTGTTGCCAACCAGCAGCTTGCGGACAGCGTGGCGACCCAACTCACCACGAGCGGGGCGGCCCAAATGGCCGACGTTTCGATCGCCGTCGTCGACGGAATCGTTACGCTCACCGGCACCGCTAAAGACTCCGCCACCAAGGATTTGGTCATCAACCAAGTTCGCCAGGTTGCCGGTGTCAAAAAGGTCCGCGACGGCATCAACACCACGTCGTCGATCATGCTCG
>JAYSYI010000193.1:0-6173 GCA_043727665.1 Limnoglobus sp.
GATTTCTCAAGAAGAAACGAACCAGAATTGTGACAGTAGAAACCGATAAAATCTGTGTGTCAAGCCCAACTTCGCGTCACTTGGGGGGCACCCCTTGTGTGTGCCGGTTCCTAAGCCAGGAGCTGGTAGGTTCATCCCCGGCACCCACAAGGGGTGCCCCCCAAGTGACGCGAAGTAGCTGTTGACGGGGTTTTTGGTTCATCCTGGTTTTGGTTCGCCTAACCATCTCGGAGATTTTCAAATGCCAATCTTCCGGCCTGAAGGGTCGGTTCTACCAGCCCAAGGCAACGCCTTGGGTATGGTGGTTTAATGTTCATCGGCCCTGAAGGGGCCGCTCAGTGTGCATACTCGTGGACGGAAATTTGTCGCGATGCGGCTCAACACTCGGTCTTTGCAGCATAGTGCCTTGAACGGCCCCTTCAGGGCCGAATCGTGGATGCGTCGATCCCCAAGGCTTCGCCTTGGGCTGACAGAATCGGCCATACAGGCCGAAAAGCCGGTGTTAGAGAGCCTCACGCCGTAACAGAAACGGGAGCAAGAATCTCGCGGTAATTTGATAAAAGCCCAACTTCTCGTCACTCGGGGAAAACCCCACCAATCGTGGTGCCGTGCGGTGTGAACGTGGTTAAGAAGTTTGCCGACGCAGTGAGAGTTGTTTATGAATTTTATTTCTTCACGACGGGCGGGGTGGGAATGTCGATTTGCGTGACTTCCATGTGTGGCTCGGATTTCTCGCCGACTTTGTGCTCGGTGATTTTTGCGATGTGCAGGCGAACGGTTTCGCCTTCGCGGACATCTGTCAGTTCCATCACTTTACCGCCGACGGTTTTCACAATCACTTTTGCGGACATCGCGTACGACGTCTCGACGAGTTTTGTCGTTGGCTTGGCCCCACCCCGTCGTCCGCCTCTTCTACCAGTGCTCGCGACGGGCGTGGGCACGTTGATCGTGATTTGATCGGTGCCGACTTTGACCACGACACCGGCTGTGTTGCCGATGGGCGTCTTCGATACGCTCGGCTCATCTGCCGAGTAAAGCGTTTGCGAAAGCACCAACAGCGTCGAAAGTGACAGTATCGAGAAGAATCGAATTTTCATGATGCACCAGTGGAGAACGCGGATATTTCTAACAGTATAACGCATCGGTTGAAGAATAGTTCCGTCAGGCTCACTTGATTCTCATCTGCACCCGTTTCAAAAACTCGTCGCGGAACTTGGTTCGGCGGTCTTGGAAAGCAGGGTCTTTGCGGTCGAACACTTCATGATCAGCATCGAGGTGACCGAGTAACGTGTACATTTCGTCGGGCTGGCCAGCGGTTTCAAGTAGTGTGAAGGTCAGCGTTCCCGCGGCTTCGCCGTTAAGTTGCCGTTGAAATTCCGCACGCTGAACAATCTTCGTGAGGGGGTCGAGTTCGAGTTTCACATGGCGAAACCGCGGGTTGCGATTCAGGAACGAAGGCCGCAGGTCGGCTTCGATGCGTATCGCTTCGCCGGGTTTGCCGGTATCTTTGCGGTACAGCGTAAACTGCTCCAGGAGTTCGGATAGCGTGCTGACCACGCGCATGCTCACGAGGTCGCAGAACCGCGCCAGCGGTTCGCCTGCTTCGCTCGGTTCGTAAACGAGGCCGCGTTTGCGCGAGATCGCGAACCAGATTTTGCCGCTCGTTTCTTGCCCCATCGCCCACTTGGCCCCGTCGCCGTTGGTCTCGATCCAGAATTGATCGCCGCGCGTCCAGAGCTTGTGTTTGCGGGAAATCGCGGGCAGTTGCAGCCGCCGAAACAACAGCGGTTCCCACTCGGTGGCGACTTCGTAACAGCGATCCGTCGGTACGGTGTGAGCGATCTTGGCTTCACTGACAATTTGTTCGGCGGCGGCCAACGGTGTCGGTGAATTCCCGAAGAACACAACGCCGCCGACACTCGCCGCCACGGCAGTACCAACGCCGACACCGGCCCATTTGAGCCATTTCCGACGCGGCATCGCCTTTTCGGAATCGCGAATTTGCAGCAGCATCTTCCCCGCATCGACGGTAGCTGCCGCGAGATCGAGATGATTGCGAAGAATCGCATCGAGCGGGTGGTCGTTCGCTTCAGTCATCGGATCGCCTCCCCGCCGAGGTAATGGTCGAGCCGTGCGGCAAGTGCTTGCCGAGCACGGTGAATAAGCACGCCAACGTTCGTTGTGGTAATGCCCAAGATCTCCGCGATCTCTGGCTGCGAGTGCCCGAGTGCCTTCAGTTGCACGGCGGCACGCTGTTGCGTCGGTAGCGTCCGCAATGCCGATTCCAAGGCCACCGAGAATTCGTCGAACATCGCGCGTTCGTCGGCAGGCAACGCGGTTTTGTCCATCGGATCGTCGGCCTGTTCGCTGCCATCGGGATCCGTTCGTACCAACCGGAAGAACGGCTTTCGCCGCGTCTTGAGGTTGATGCAGGCATTCGTGATCGCTCGCAGTAGCAATTTCATTCCATCGTGTGGCAAGTCGTACACGTCGGCCTTGGCGAGCAATCGACAGTAACAATCTTGGACGATGTCCTCGGCCTCGTGCGGATTACGCAACAGCGACCGCGCATACGCTGTCGCGCGAGGGGCGGTTGCGAGTATCTAGGCGTCGAGTTCGTGCGAACAGTCGCCTTTCACGGTCCGCTCCGGAATGTTACCCAGTAGATGAACACACGAAGTCGCTAAAAATTACGACTATGCGCGGCCTTTGAGGATCTGATTCGTAATTTCCGCAACGCGCTGTCCGAAGTTCTCGGCCGTCTGCAAGTCCCCGGCGGGCGGAAACTGATCGGCTGGCCCCTGATCGGATTGCGTCATCACACCCGTGAAACTACTGAGCCGATTGATGTCGTTCGGCGTGGTGCCGCCGACCATCTGGGCGTTACCGACCCAGATCATACCGTGCTGCATCGCATTAACGAACAGCGAATTCAGCGTGTTCAGCTTGTCGCCGCTGAGGCCGCCGGAGTTGGTGAACCCCGCCGCAATTTTGTCTTTCCAGCCCTGGGTGAACCAGACTTTGGAAGCGGAATCGATGAACGCCTTGAAAGGCGCACTCGGCCCGCCCATATAAGTTGGGCAGCCGAAAATGATCGCGTCGGCGTCGGCGAATTCCTTGAACTCACCCTTCACATCATCGACGGAAATGAGGTGTACCGTCGCGCCCGCAATTTTTTCCGCACCACGCACGACCGCTTTCGCGACCTGTGCGGTGTGCCCGTATCCGCTGTGATAAATCACGATAATCTTCGCCATGATACCTCCTCGTATTGTGATACCGCGTTGTCATCTTAGTAAGGATTGCAAGACGTTTTCGGTTCGTCGGTACAATGAAGGTTGCATTCCCCCCTGGAAACTATCATGCCCCGCGACCTGATTCTCGGCACCGCTGGCCACATCGATCATGGGAAGACATCGCTCGTGAAGGCACTCACGGGGGTCGATTGCGACCGCTTGCCCGAAGAAAAAGCTCGCGGCATCACCATCGATATCGGTTTCGCCAGCCTGCCACTCGGCGAGTTTCACCTTGGTATCGTCGACGTTCCCGGCCACGAGCGGTTCGTCAAAAACATGCTCGCGGGGGCAACTGGCATCGACCTCGTCGCGTTCATTGTCGCCGCCGACGATTCGATTATGCCGCAAACCCGCGAGCACCTCGAAATCTTACAACTGCTCGACATTCAGCACGGCGTCATCGTGCTTACGAAGGCCGACCTCGTCGACGACATTACTCGCGAAGTGGTCGAACTGGAAATCGAAGACCTGGTGAAAGGCACGTTTCTCGAAGGTACGCCGATCATTTCCACGTCGGCCACGACGGGGCAGGGGATCGCGGAACTGAAGGTGACGCTCGAAGCGATTTGCCGAAAGATCATCCAGCGCAGCGAGGCCGAGTGGTTCCGCATGGCGATCGATCGTTCGTTCATTTTGCAGGGGCATGGCACGATCGTAACGGGCACTGTCATTTCGGGCCAATTGTCGGTCGGCGACGAACTGACGTGGCACAAAACCGATGGTACCCTCGAACCGGTACGGGTGCGTTCGCTGAACCACCACGGCGAGGCGGTGACGACGGTACATCGCGGCCAACGGGCTGCGATTAACCTGCCCGGCGTGCCGCACGAAATGGTATCGCGCGGGCAGGAAATCGCCGCGAACGGCTACCTCGAGCCGAGTAAAGTCCTTACCGTGCAGTTGCGGGCGCTGTCCGGCCAACGAAGGGCGATCAAGCATCGGCTCCCCGTTCGCCTGCACATCGGCACCGCCGAAGTCATGGCGACGGTCTCCCTACTCGATTGCGATCGCGTCGAACCCGGTTCGAGTGCGATGGCCCAACTCTTCCTCGAATCGCCCGTTACCGCGGTGTGGGGGCAGCCGTTCGTCGTGCGCGATTCGTCTGCGGAAAATACGCTCGGCGGCGGACGGATCGTTCAGCCAAATGCGACGAAGTTACGCCGGCGACATCTGGAATCGATGGAGTGGATCGAACGCCTCGGTTCGGACGACCTCGACACACGCGCCGTTGCGGCCGCTTGGTTCTCCGGCTTTCGTGGCTTCGCACCGAACGATCTCGTTCGCGATGCTGGCTGGAAAACCGATGCCGTCGATACCGCGATTGAACGAATGATAGCAAAGGGCGACATTGTCGAACTCGTGTTGCCGCCCGCACGGAAAATCTACGTTCACGCGGACCGCGTCCAAGAACTCGGCGTACGCATCTTGCAATGCCTCGCCACACTGCACGAACAAACGCCGCTGATGACGAACCACGACCGCCAAAAAACGCTTGCCCGACTCGATTACATCGGCAACGAACCGATGTTGCAAGTGATCGTCGACCGCCTGTTTCGCACGAAGCAACTCGTCGGCGACGCGCGACGAATCGCACGCAGCGACTTCAAGCCGAAACTGAGTGCAAACCAGCGAAAGTTGAAAGATCGCATCGTCGAAGAGCACAAGAAAGCCGGCCTAGCACCACCCGAACCGGCGAGCTTCGTCAATCTGGCAGCAGGCAATGCAACTTCGTTGAAAGACATATACGAAGTTGCGATTGCCGAAGGGCACATCGTTCGCGTCAACGACGAAATCTTTCTCGATGCTGAGGTCGATGCAGCGATGCGCCGCAAAGTCACCGAGCGTTTAACAAACAGCCCCGGTGCCACGGTGGCAGAAATCCGCGACCTACTCGGCACAACCAGAAAGTACGCAATCCCACTCTGCGAGTACCTCGACCGCATCGGCCTCACCGCACGCGAAGGCGACGTACGCGTGTTGGCGAAAGCAATGTAAATGATACTGTTCAATATTCGCACAGATGATAGCCATGCCAGTCTCATTGCAGCCGTCAACCACGGTTTAGACAGCGAACCTGGTAACCCATATTTGGTTCGCTACGGTCATGTTTGCGGCAAACGTTGGTGGATGGCTTTCGATGAAGGCGAGCTGCCGATAGTTGTGCTTTCTGGCAAAGTCACGCACGTTGGCCCACGCTTGGAAGAATGGAGTAATGAAGTCGAAGACTACATTGCATTCGATGCCAACGGACAGTCCGTCGGTTATGATCGCAACGGGCTATGGGCGGAAACTCCAATTCGCGTTGGCGATAACATAACGATCACTCGCACAGTCGCTAATCTGCAAACACTTTACGGTCAGATAACTTATGAGATAGACATAAAGTTTGAGTGGGTAACGGCAATGTCTGAACTCGATCATCCGGGAGCCTAATGGGCCTAATGGCGTTCGACGACAGTAAGACCTAGCCACTGATTGAGGTCGGGTGCTTGTCCGTCATCTGCGGGTTGGTTGCCCCGATCGTGATTCGCCTCGGGTGGTGGTGGAGTTTGCTATTATTGCCGCCAGTGATCTGGATGATGCGGGATGGAATCTGGCTACGCAAAAAACAGGACAGGATCATGAAAAACATCACAACAATTGAGCTGCAACTACTGGAATGTTTCGGGGTTGAGCCGCTGTTGCTGGATGCTGCAATCCCGTGGTGCTATAACGATGCGGCTTAGTGACTGTCCCATATGTGGTGGTTGGATGAGTAAAATGGGTCATGAGAACCCAGACGTACCCGAGCGATGTCACTGACGAGCAGTGGCGGTTGATCGAACCGCACCTCCCGATTTACCCCGGCGGGCGGCCTCGCATCACCGACTTGCGGGA
>JAYSYI010000194.1:0-1966 GCA_043727665.1 Limnoglobus sp.
ACGGAACCGGCCGCAATCGAACTCGGCAACGGCCGTGGCACTGCCGATGGCGGGATCAGCGTCATCCGCGGCTCGGTCGGCGGCGTAAACACTTGTGCCACAGCGGGTTGTGCGACAAAGAGAGCGACGATGACGACACAAATTCGCTGGCATAACATTCGGAATACTCCCACGGCGATGGTGCATCCGTTACATTCGGCATTTACGGCGATGGAATCGACCGGATTCTCGAAATGTCGGTTTTCTTCGCTACGGGGTAAAGTGCAACTTCAAGGTGGCTGGCCCTCAATTGCACTGCGGACTAGTTTATATGTATGGCGATGATCTCGTTTCGTGGCGTTTCGAAGGCGTACCCGAGTGGGGCGGTGGGGCTGCATTCACTCGACCTGGACGTCGAAAGTGGCGACCGGCTGGCGCTGCTCGGGCCGTCGGGTTCTGGGAAAACGACGCTGTTGCGGTTGATTGCGGGACTAGAAGAACCGGATTCGGGCGAAATTTTTATCGACGGTCGATCGATGAAACAGGTTCCGGCGCACCGGCGTGGAGTCGCGTTCCTGCCGCAACGTCCGGCGCTCTATCCGCACCTGACCGTGCGCGAGAACCTGAAGGCGTCGGGCGGGAACGCCCCTTCAATTGATGCGGTTTTGCAGATCGCGCACCTCTTGGATCGGTACCCACACCAACTGTCCGGTGGGGAAAAACACCGGGTGGCGCTGGCCCGTTTGGTGGCGCGGAATGCGCCGATTTGGCTACTGGACGAACCGTTTGCGCCGCTCGATCCGGTTTTTCGTTCAGAATTTCGTCAGGATCTGCACTTGCTACTGGAGCGTTCGGTAGCCACAATGCTACTTGTCACTCACGACCCGATCGATGCTCTGGCCCTGGGTCGCCGCGTAGGAGTGTTAGGCGAAGGTCGAATTCAGCAACTCGGTACGTCCGAGGAACTGGTTCGATGGCCTAACAATCAATTCGTGGCGTTAGCCGTGGGCCAGTTTTATTTGATTCGCGGTCGTGCGAGTGGCGGCGACCCTTCCGAAGCGACGTTTGCTTCGGAAGCAGGTTCGATGCTCATGCCTCTTCCTCCGGCCATCGGTCGGATACTGGCGGGGCATTCGAACCGGAGTCTGACGCTCGGCATCCGGCCCGAAGACATTCATTTGCGGCCACCGGAAGATCGCTCTGTTATCGGGGCGGAATTCGTCGGGTGGTTCGTAGTCTCGGCCGAACCGGTCGGCAGCGGGTGGTTCCTCACTCTCGTTCGCGGTACCGACCGCTTACGGGTGAGTGTGCCAACCGGTACGCCGCCACGGGTCGGCGAACCCCACAGCGTTTGGATACCCGCCGATCGATGCCACTGGTTCCATGGCCTTACCGGGCAGCGAATCGACGCGTCGCCGTAAACGACCGGGAGTTTCAACATGAAGACCGCGAAGACCCCAAAGACTAAAGTCGCCAAGATCGTCGTCGAACCCAAACGGGAAGTCGGCAAGGCGATCCTCGAACTCGTCGACAAGATGCACGAGGAGAAGAAAATCTCCCGTGAAGTCATCTTCGGCGCGATCGAAGCCGCGATTAAACTCGCTGCGGAACGCCACTTCGCCGTCGAAGAGGGCGTATTGGTACTCATCGACCGCGCGACCGGCGATATTTCGGCGAAGTTCAACGAAACCGATGTCGATCCCGTCACGCTCGGCCGCATTGCCGCACAATCGGCAAAACAGATCATCTACCAGAAGGTACGCGAAGCGGAGTCGGACACCGTATACACCGAATATCAAGGCAAAAAGGGCGAATTGATCCAGGGCACCGTCACCCGCGTCGATGCGGGCACCGCGATTGTGTCGCTCGGCAAAAGCGAGGCCCTTCTGCCGCGCAGCGAGCAAATCCCCGGCGAAACGCACCACGTCGGCGAACGAGTCAAGGCGGTAGTTCTCGAAGTCCGCAAAGCCGGGCAGCGAGTGAAGAT
>JAYSYI010000195.1:0-6167 GCA_043727665.1 Limnoglobus sp.
AACGCGCGACATCCTCGACTTCCTGCGAAAAGCCCTCGCCGCGAACAAAGACCCGGCTCAGAAACCGTCGCTAATCCCAAGCAAGGCGTGAACGGTTACCAATTTTGAACTGGCCAAATTACGACTAACACTCAGCGTGATATGACTCTTTCGTTCGCACCAAATGTTGGGCCACAACCCAGGTGTGCGTATTCGACAACCAGATTGCCCAACTGTACTTGCAAATTCATCACCACACAACGAAACCTTCGCTACCAATTCTTAATGACATTGTCTCGGGGCCAGTATTTGAAGTGGCAAGCAGATCTATGTCAATAGAAATACCATGATCGAAAAATAGAACAGCACGCACATGAGATTCTATTATGTCGTTTACTATGAGTGGAAGAAAAGTCTTTAAAGCATCACACGATATAATTATTGAATTCCTTACAACTGACAGCGGATTGTATACAGCAAGCACGATGGATCCGTCTTCAAAATGCAATGCAACTCGATTAACCTCATTCAATCGAACAAGAGTTTTTCTCGTTAGGTATTTTGATAGCTGGCTCATAGTTTCGATTGATCTATAAAGCCTTCAGTCCTTAGAGCGTTCGGAAATAAAGATAGAATGCCTTGTTTTTCAGGTATTACAGGTCATTGTTTCCGAACGCTCTATACCTGTATTGCTGGGCCTTCAGAATCTATGTTGTAAATTAAGATATCAATGTTGTTTGCATAATATCTCTACGATTCAATAAACGAGCCGATGTGTATGTGCGAATTGCGAATGGTGCTCGTCTCCTTGCTTTTCGCACACCTGCTAAAGAACTCCGCGATCAAATGCAACACTTATGCAGACACTTGTATTGCGAGATCTGCGACCTCCAACATCGCGGATCCGACATCGCCATTTTTAAGAAACGCATGAATTGCAAGCATCGTATCGCGTCCGACGGTTTTTGTCGTCGCTTTACGGCCCGGTTTCGTAGATGACTTCGCAGAGTTTGCCGAGGACTTTGCCTTCGCGGCTGGAGCCGACGCCCATTGGTAATGGTACGTTGTTGACGAACATGGCGAACGTAATGTCGGTGCCTTTGGCGGTCTTCATGACTCCCGCGAGTGCTTTGCTTCGGAGTAGTGAACGGCCGTTCATGCCGTCGTTGTAAATCAGAGTACCGGTTTTCGCGAACACTTGCCCGCGAGCGGCGCTTTCCGCCGAGACGACGCTCGCCAATGTGCCATCAATGCCGATTACGGGCAGGCACGATTTATACACTTCCCACTCGGGGCGTTTCGCCATCGCCACCAACAGTTGCACCGTTGCTTTTGGCGTCACGCAGTCGGCGGGGCTGCCACCCGCACCGCCGCCGAACGAAATGTCGTCGACATCGACGCCGAGCTTTCGCAGCACCCGGCGCTGTTCGCGTAAGCCATCGATCGCGGTCGATTTCCCTTTGCTCACCGCAACGAGGCACGGCAACGTACTCGCGTATAAGTTGTGGCTCACTTTCAACGTGACCTTCAACGCTTCTTTGAGTGGCGGCGACGTGTTCGCGGCGACCATCGTGTCGTCGGTGTACGTGGAAATTGTGGGGAGATTCGTCGACTCGGGCTTTTGCACGGCGGCGGCGACGCGCACACCGGCTTTGCGGAGTGCCTCGATGAACAAGCCGCGTGCGAAAAGTGCGGGGTCTTCGACGGGGTAGATTTTTACAGTCGGCTTGGCATCGATCGCGATACTGCCACGAACCGAGAAGTGGTTTGGGCCGACGTTGAGGATTGTGACCCGCGTTCCCGAGCCGGCTTTGCCCGTGGAAATATCGAGGTCTGCCCGTAGGAAGTCCGTCTCCGGGATGAGTTTCACCTTGGCCGCATCGCCGATGTTTTCACCCGCAGACACCACGATGTCCACGACGTTATCGTTGACGAAAATCGGCGTGACCGCGTCCGGCCCGCTACCGGAGCCGCGCGTTTTCTCGAACAAGCGATCATCGACCAGCACTTCGCCGCTCACCTCGCGAATGCCAGCTTCAAACACTTGCTTCGCCATCGCGATCAGTTCCGCACGCGGATCGATGCCCGTGAGATCGGCTTCGGAAAGTCCGCTATTGGCGTAGGTGTGGTCGTTATTTTTGAACGCGGCGGTACCATCGGGTTTCGCCCGACCACCGAAGGTGAGGTCGCCTTTGCCCACCAGAATCAAGTCGCCATCGAGCACACCATCCGCATTCACGCTGCCGTGGAAATGCACCGGCGTGACGATCCGCGAATCGGCCCCCATGCTGATGATCGCGTTCGCGCACGTATACAGTTTCGTGGTCGAGGCGGGTGTGCAGAGCTTGTCCGAATTTCGGCTAAACACGATCTCGCCGGTCTTCGTATCGACGACGTGGATGCCCCACTTCGCGTGTTTGTAATCCGGCCCATCGATAATCGCCGTCAGCCGTTTCACGAGTGCGGGGTCTTCCGCTCGCATATTCGGAAACGCGACGCAAACGAAAATGGCGACCAGCGCAAAACGCAAGTATGGCACGGAGTGTTCCTTCGTTTGGAATGGGAAAAGCGAATTGTCCCCGACCGCACGGCCCGTGTCAAGCGTTCGAGAATGGACCTCGCTTCGCGCGTTTGCAAGAAATTCCGATGGCCGGGAAATATTGCTCTCCCCTTGCAAGAAATACTCTGGTAAAGTCCCGCTTCGATTCGACCGACACGGATGTCGGTGGAACATGGCATTCGGCGGCAAGGAGGCTCCGCGTGGCCCGTCCTTGGCGACTTCGACACAAACTGTTTCTCGGCCTCGGCCTCGTCGTCGGCAGCATTGCGCTGCTGCTGGGCGGGGCGGTATTTGGGCTGCTTTCCTACGTGGAAGCGGGCCAGATCGTCGACCACAAACTGCACCAGTTGCAGGTGACGGTGGTGCTACGCGATCAGATTCACCAGATGGCGGACAACCGCACGAACCCCGACGGCAAATCGCAGAACCGCCAGGAACAACAGCAATATATTTTGCACTGGTACATGCAGGTTCGCAACTCGCTCGATTACTACCGCGAAACCCGCAAGTCGGACCAAAACTCGCAGTTCCCGGACCCCGACGATGGCGAAGGCCAACGGCACGCGCTCGCGAAAATCGACACGAGCCTCGCGAAGCTCAAACAACTCATTACGACGCCCGGAACGCGAGCCGATTCGCAGGGCGATCAGCGAGTGATCGACGACCCGGCGGTACGTGCGGCGTACCACGAACTGATGAAAGAATCGACCAACCTCTTCGCGATTATCAAGACCGACATCGACGACACCTTCCGCCATGCGGACACCAACCGCCGTCGCGGCACGGCCATTGCCGTGTCTGGTACCGTCGTGGCTGCGCTACTCATCATGACGATGCTTTACTACTTCAAAGTCTGGGTTTTCACGCCGATTCGCTTACTCCAGGCCGGTGTGCAGCGGGTGCATAATGGCGATTTCGAACACCCGATCCAGTTGCAATCGCACGACGAACTCGAAGAACTCGGCAACGAGTTCGACGCGATGACGGCCCGCTTCCGAGACATTTACAAAGACCTCGCGCAGCAGGTCAACGACCGCAGTCGGCAACTCGTTCGCTCGGAGCGCATGGTGTCGGTCGGGTTCCTCGCGGCAGGCGTTGCGCACGAAATTAACAACCCGCTCCACTCGATTTATCTGCGTTCGGATTCGCTCGTCTCGCGGTTAGGCACGCTCACGAAGAATCTCGCCCCCGCCGACGCCACGGTGCTGACGGACTATCTGCACGTGATTCAACAGGAAGCGGATCGTTGCAAGCAGATCGTGAACAAGCTGCTCGATTTCAGCCGATCCGGCGAAGGTCGCCGCGATGCGACGGATATGGGCCGCCTGATTCAGGAAGTAATCGATATTGCCCGCCCGTTGCCGAACTTCGGCCGCAAGCGGATCGAGTATCAGCCAGTGTACCTGCTCGCTGAGGTTTGCCCTGGCGATTTGAAGTCGGTGGTATTGAACTTGATCGTAAATGCACTCGACAGTATGGACGACGACGGAGTACTACGCATCGCGGTGGGTCGTGTCGGCGAGGTGGCCGAGTTGCGATTCCAGGACAGCGGTTGCGGAATGACCCCGGAAGTGCTCGAACACATCTTCGAGCCGTTCTTTACGCGGCGACGCACGGGGAATGGAACGGGGCTGGGGTTGTCGATCAGCCACCAGATTATCGACCAGCACGGCGGCACGATTTCGGCCGCCAGCGATGGCCCCGGTCGCGGGAGTGCCTTCGTGATCCGCGTGCCAATGCGGGCCGCGACGGCGAAACCGGAGTCTGCGGACGCGAAGAAACCCGAACCGATGCCTGCCATCGTGCCGCTCTGGCCGATCGCAAAGGCCGCTTGATAGCCGCAATATTCGACGAATCACCGAGGATGCGACGTGAACGCAACACCACAATTGAAACTGCGGATTCTCTTCGTCGACGACGAACCGCATCTGCGCGAATTCATGATGGCCGAACTGCCGCGGCTCGGCCACGAAGTCACAGTCTGCGCCAACACGAACGCCGCCGTCGAAACGCTGAAACGCGCCACGTTCGATGCCGCGATCCTCGATCTGAAGATGGAAAACGACAACAGCGGGCTGCAAGTTCTGCAATATCTGAAACAAGTTTCGCCCGATACCGAAGCGGTCATCATGACCGGCTACGCGAACCAGGAAACGACGCTAACCGCGCTACGGCTCGGTGCGTTCGATTACCTGACGAAGCCATGCAAACTCGCGGACATCGAAGGGCTGCTGATCCGCATCGGCGAGAAGCGCAAGCTGAAAAACCAGGCCGCCGCACTGCAAACCCGCGTGACGGCTGCCGAAGGTCCGTCGATGCTCATCGGCAACGGCCCCGCGATGGACCCCGTCAAACGCTTCATTGATACCGTCGCGCCGACCGATGCCACGGTGCTGATTACCGGCGAAACGGGCACGGGTAAAGATGTCGTCGCCCGCTCGATCTTCATGCGTTCGCATCGGGCGGAGATGCCGTTCGTGCCCGTAAACTGCGGCGCGTTGACGCAAAACCTCGCCGAAAGCGAGTTATTCGGCCACCGTAAGGGCGCGTTCACTGGGGCCGACCGCGACCGAAAGGGCCTGTTTGAAGTCGCTAACGGCGGCACGCTGTTCCTCGATGAACTCGGCGAACTCGACAAGAATATCCAGGTGAAAATGCTGCGGTTCCTGGAGTCCGGCGAGTTGCGTCGCCTCGGGGACAGCGAACCGATTACCTCCGACGTGCGCGTGATTTGCGCGACGAACCAAGACCTGCGCCGCCTGATCGCCGATGGGCAGTTCCGCGAAGACTTGCTCTATCGCTTGAATACGTTCCACATTCATTTGCCGTCGTTGCGTGAACGTCCGGAAGACATTCCCGAACTCGCACGGTTCCTGTTGGCCCGCGAAGCGAAACGGCCACTCGAAGCGGTATCCGGATTGCTCACCGCCGACGCGATGCGAGTGATGACCGCGTACCACTGGCAGGGGAACGTCCGCGAGTTGGCGAACGCGATGGAGTACGCCTGGATTATGTCCGGCGGGCAGCCGATCACGCCTCACCACTTGCCGCACGACGTACGAACCGGCGCGATGAACCGCCCCGCACCCGCGTACATCCCGCCCGCCGTACTAGCCTTCCCCGGCATGATGAATTCCGCACCGACAAACCACTACACCGATTCGCCGTCAACACTGCCACTCCCACGCGGGAAAACGCTGGAAGACGTTGAGATGGAGTACATTCTGCAAGTGTACGCGAAGAACGGCCAGAACAAACAATCGACCGCCACCGAACTCGGTATCAGCCTAAAAACGCTGTACAACAAGCTGCACAAGTACGAAGAAGAACGCCAGAAGCGCGCGAGCTAAAGATCGAATCCATCCCGTTAGCCCGACGCGCAAGCGAGGGATTGTCGTTCCTGCGATGCGAGCATGGCATTGTGGGTTTTCCTCGCTTGCACTTTTTGAAGTTGCGCGATTTTGCAATCTGGTTAGCGTTTGCCAGACTATCTTCAAGCCTGAAGGGTTCGTTCTACCAGCCCAAGGCGAAGCCCTCGTTGTACCGGCTATCTTTCCTTTTGTTTCGCTCCTGGGCCGAAGAGATCCCAAGCGTGTGCATAATCGTGCATACGTTGGAGTCCTTTCCA
>JAYSYI010000196.1:0-6161 GCA_043727665.1 Limnoglobus sp.
CTCCACGCTGTGCCGCGAATGAGGAAAGTCACCCCTTGGGTACGACGAAACGTCTAACCCTGGTCTGCCAGTTTTAACCCCGCTGGGGTAAGAATTAGGGCATGGTTCGAATCGTGGCGATGTTGGGTAGCAGAATGACTCCAGCCACTACCCACCCCCCCAATCGTGGACTCATTCCCGAATTTCGGAACCAACCTAACCCACCAACGACTTACGTCCGAATTGGGAGGCTGCGATCTACGCCAGAACCTATGTTCCGATGGTTCATTGAGTCTAAACTGCAACGTGGCTTTGAACCGTGCCAGAATTAGCTACGCCTTTACCCCAACGGGGTTGCATCATCTAGCCGAGGGTTAGACATTTACGTCGTACCGCAAGACGGAACAACTTCAAAACTCGCGATGCGGGCTGGCATGAATATGATAAAAATGCTCTTTTCGGATAAGATTTGCCGCCGTTGTCGGCACGGATTGATTGCGGTTGATGAAGTAGGATCGGTTAGGGCTGCGATTCATTGGCTCTAACCGTATAACAACATTCTATTTGATTGGTTACCACGAGTCCGGCTATGCGTCAGATAATCCGCGTGGGTGCGGTGAATTACCTGAACTCGAAGCCACTCATTGAGGAGCTTGCCGAGTTCACGAACGATATTCACCTCGAACTCGATATTCCGAGCCGCCTGGCAGATCGCATGGCGTGTGGCGAACTCGATGTCGGGCTGATTCCCGTCGTCGAATTCTTCCGTGCGGGCAACTATTCCTATGTGCCGAACATCGGCGTGTCGTCGCGCGGCCCGGTGCTCAGCGTGACACTATTTAGTAAAGTCCGCTGGCAGGATATTCGCTCGGTGACGCTCGATGAAGGATCGCGCACGAGTGCGGCACTCACGCAGATTCTGCTCGCGAAACGGCACAACGTGCGGCCATTACTGCGGCAGCTACCGATGGATGCGGCGGCGGAATCGGTGACGACCGATGCGGTGTTACTTATCGGCGATCGTGCGATGAAAGCCTGCTTGCCGGGCTTCGACTATGCGTACGATCTCGGCCAAGAGTGGACCGACTGGACCGGCTTGCCGATGGTGTTCGCCGTCTGGGCGGTGCGCGAAGGCGTCGATCTCGGGCGTGCGGAACGGGCACTCGTTCAAGCGAAGGAAATGGGCCTACGCCGTGCCGGGGCGATTGCGGCACGCGAAGCGGGGCCACTCGGGCTAGACCCCGGATTCTGTCGGCGCTACCTCACGAACATCATTCATTACGACCTCGGCCCCCGCGAACTTGACGGGTTGAACCATTACTACGAACTGGCCGCCGAACTTGGGCTGGCACCGAAAGGAGTGAACCTTGTCCACTACCATCGACCGAATCTTGTCCAAAGCTACTGACGGCCATCGCATTAGTTTCGATGAAGGTGTCGAGCTGATGGCGAATTGCCGCGACCTCACCAAACTCGGTCGCGCCGCACACGCCGTCACGATGCGGATGCACCCCGAGCCGTACCGCACGTACAACATCGACCGCAACGTGAACTACACGAACGTCTGCGCGGCGGTGTGCGATTTCTGCGCGTTTTATCGCAAATCGAACGACGCCGACGCCTACGTGCTTTCACGCGAAGAACTCCACCAGAAGCTGCGCGAAACCGTCGAACTCGGCGGCGACCAGGTACTGCTGCAAGGCGGAATGCACCCGTCGTTGAAGCTCGAATATTACGAGGAAATGCTGCGCGACCTGCGCGCGAACTTCCCGACGATCAACCTGCACGCATTCAGCCCGCCGGAGATTTGGCACTTCCACAAGATCAACAAACTGCCGTTGCGTACCGTGCTCGAACGGCTGAAAGCGGCTGGCCTCGGTAGCCTGCCAGGCGGTGGTGGCGAGATCCTCGTCGACCGCGTTCGCAAGGAACTCACGAAGGGCAAAGCCCTCACCGAAGAATGGCTCGAAGTCAGCAGAGTATGGCATCAACTCGGCGGGCGCTCAACGTGTACGATGATGTTCGGCCACATCGAAACCGGTGCCGAGCGCATCGAGCACCTCGATCGTCTGCGGAGCCTGCAAGACGAAACCGGCGGCTTCACCGCGTTCATTTGCTGGACGATGCAGCCGGGTCACAAGATGGCCGACTCCCCCGCCGTTGGCTCGTTCGAGTACCTGCGAACGCAGGCAATTGCCCGTTTGTACCTCGATAATATTCCTAATATCCAATCGTCGTGGGTGACGCAGGGCGGCAAGATCGGCCAAGTCGCGCTGTTCTTCGGTGCGAACGATATGGGTTCGCTGATGATCGAAGAAAACGTTGTCGCGTCGGCGGGAACGGTGCATTATCTGACGCTCGAAGAGATCCGCCGTTCGATCCGCGATGCCGGTTGGGAACCGCGCCAGCGCAACGTCTTTTATCAACTCGTCGAAGAGCGCGTGCCGACGATACCGAACACTGCCAGTTCGCGGTCATTGCCGGTTCTCGCGGGAATCGGACAATAGCGAAGGGCGGCAACGATTCGATTTGCGGAGTGACGACATGGCGAACGGTATCGGCGTCGAAGAAATGCGAATGACTCTGGCACGAGTCGCCTCGTATCGCAAGGTATGCGATCATGTCCGCTCGGGCGCATCGAGCACGATGTTCACCGGGGCATTGTTTCTCGGATTCGCGTACCTCAATTACAGCATGATGGGTCGGTTTCACCCGATTCTGTACGGCCAAATCATACTCGGTGTCGGCGAATTGCTCGTCGGCATCTGGAAGAAATTCCGACCATCGCCAGAGTGTGTGCTACTCGATGGGATTCTCATCTCCGTCTATGTCGTATCGATCGCTATTCGACAATACATTCTCCATCAGGCGGGGTTTCCCCTCCAAACGGTCTCGATTATGTTCGGTGTCTGGTTCAGCTTCAACGCCCTGAACACGTTTCGTGCCTACGGCCAACTCCGCAAACTCTTCGTCGAACGCCCAACTGCCGAGCACCTGGCGTACGTCGATGGCCTCGTCGAAGAGATTCGCGCATCCAACCCAGACACCGAAAGTTCCGCACTCGACTTGCCAATGTACCCGCAACTGAAAGTGAAACTCCTCGGTGAGATCGCGTTCGTAGTCGACACCAAAAGTGGCGAGTTGTCGCTGTTCGGCCGCGACCATTTTGACATTGAGCGAGTGGAATCGTCGATCCGCGACAAACCGCCAATCGGGACGCTAATTATCGAGGGGCAAGAACTACCCGAGTTCACGCTGAGCGACGCGAACTGGGCGAACTACACGAAGTGGAAGAACATCCGCGAGTGAAATTGGGTAGTGGATGCAGCCCGCTAGGAGATCGGAATGGACTGCGTGAGCGATCCTTTCAGGACCGAAGAACCAGCAAACCCCCGACACTGAAAGTGTCGCTCTCTTTCAGCCCATGGTGGAACCATGGGACTGGCGCAGACACTCTCAAAAACCAGTCGTGGCGAGTCTTCGAGATGCGACGCGATAACCCACGTTGCCAATGGGTGCAGCTCCACCATGGTATCACCATGGGCTACGTGAGCGATGCCTTCAGGACCGAAAAACCAGTAAATCCACGGCAACCCGAATTGGAATCGTCCCGAAATTACACTTTGGCGTAGCCGTAGACCACGGTGAGGCCGCAGCTTTCGTACAGCGGCCGCAACGATTCACGGCTCGTGAGCATGACGTACGGGGCTTTGTGCAAGTAGGCGTGGTGGAGGGTTGTTTTCACCAGTTGTAGTGCGATGCCTTGGCCGCGACTCTCGGGTTTTACCACCACGTAATCGATCTGCCAATTCACCGGCGTAGAAACAAGTAAGAAGCCATCGCCGTTGCCATCGACATCGCGATGGACCGCGACATAACGTACGCACTGCCAGATCGCGAGGAACTTGCTCCGGGTGTGAAACTGCTCGGAAAGCAGGTTCCACAGCGTCTTGCACGACGGCTCATCGGCGAGAAAATCCTGAACGCTCCGGAACTCGACTGCGTGCGAAGGCTCTTGCGGCTCGGTTGGTTTACACAGGTAATGCAGTTCGGCTTCGGCAGACATTCCCACTCTCGTTGGTGTTCCTTGTGTGAAGTGTATTACTTCACGTCGCTGCCCATGGCCCGCGGGTAATCGGGCGGCAGCGACAACACGGATACCGCCTTCGACAACAAGCCGTACTTCTTCATCTTCTTGTAGAGTGTCACCCGGCTGACACCGAGCAGTTTAGCGGCGCGCGTTCGGCTGAACGAGGCTTTCTCTAGCGCCCGAATGATCACCGTACGTTCGGTCGATTCGCGGTTCTGCGCCAGCGAATTCGGGTGTGCAACCGAGATCGATTCGAGTGCGGCCATCGTGCGATTGCGAACGATTGGCGACAAGTGCGGCACGCCGAGTTCGGTCGTCGAACAGGTGAGCACCGCTTGCTGAATCACGTTCTCGAGTTGGCGAATGTTGCCGGGCCACGGGAACGTTTCGAGTGCGTGCATCGCGTCGGGGTGGATCGAAATAATCTTCTTCCCGAACTTCGTGCCGTACCGCGAAACCATGCCACGCACGAGCGGGCCGATGTCCTGGATGCGTTCCCGAAGCGGTGGCAGATGGAACGTAATCACGTGCAAACGGTAGTACAAGTCGCGGCGAAACGTGCCGCGATCAACGGCCTCGGAGAGGTTCCAGTTCGTCGCCACCACGATGCGTGCGTGGCAGAATTGCGTTTCGTTTCCACCGACCGGTTCGAATTCGCCCGTCTCGATTACCCTCAGTAAATTCGCCTGATGATCGAGGCCGAGCGTGTCGATTTCATCGAGCAGGATCGTCCCCTTTGCGGCGGCGGCGAACTTGCCGATCTTGCTCATGTCGGCACCGGTGAAAGCGCCTTTCACGTGCCCGAAGAACTCGCTGGCAATCAGGTTCCCAGAGATCGCCCCGCAAGCCACCACGAGGAACCGATCCGCCCGGCGTGCCGAACATTCATGGATCAGCTTCGCGAGGTGCGTCTTGCCGGTTCCAGTTTCGCCTTCGATGAGCACCGTAACATCGTGTGCGGCCGCGATGTCGAGTTGTTCGACCATATGCGTCAGTGACGGCGTGAGCGCGAGTAATTTCCGGCGGATGCGCTCTTGCGTCGTTTCGGTAGCAGGATCGATAAACGGTGTGCCTTCAACGATCGTGCGCTTCAGCCAGGCGTTCCATTCTTTTATTTGCGCCGGCCACACCCAACGGCCATCGAAGTGCGTGTGAAACGCTTCCAGGCGTCGCGTCGCTGCGAATTCTTCCGTCTCAAGAACGCCGATTTGTGCGGGGTATTGTTGCAGCCGCAGGTCGCGAACCGCGATTTCGATCCGCTCGGCATCTGCCGGTTCAGAGGCGAGAAACATCAGCACGCCGTCGGTATCACGAGAAACGAGTTGCGGAACATCCTCGAAACGAACGACGGGCGCGGTGAGCAGAAACGTCTTGTGCAGGTGCGTTTGAATCGACTGACCGAAACGATGATCGGTCGCGACGAACGCAACTCGGCGGGCGAACGACATAGGAGCAATCTCCCCGATTGGGCGCGGTTCGCGCGAATCGGTACATGGGCTGGATGGTGCCACTCGCGTGTGAGCCACACCGGAACATCGGTAAGCCGCAGGGTTACTCCGAACCCCGCGTGCAACGAGCGAGAACGCAGAGACATTCCATCTTTGCGAACGGGCACCGGCTTCGCGTATCGGGGAACCCGACGCACGACAGGCGATGAATTACGGCATCGGTACGAGGAACGACCAGCCCGTTTGGCATGAGGGGCGGGGCTGGATGTTGCACGATCGCAACGGAACGGAAACGTTGTCGTTCCCGTTGTGAACAATGTAAATGCAGATTGGCCTTCGGTCAAATTCGGGGAACAGAAATCCCGAACGACCCGCAAGATCGCGCCGACCATCAAATCTCGCTCGCGCCAGACGCGAGAATTCGATGCGAGCGGCTAACTCATCTCTTCAATACTCGCGATGAGTTGATCGATGATCGCTTCGTCGGTCTTCGGATTAAAAAACACCGCCTTCCACGCGGGGAGTTCGTGGCCGTGCGGGCGATAGCCGACGCTCGTGGTCATGCTCAGGCGCGCATCGCGAGCGGGGTCCATACTGCGTTCGCGCTTGTAAAATAACCGCGTGACTTCCGCAAAGTATCGCAT
>JAYSYI010000197.1:0-6158 GCA_043727665.1 Limnoglobus sp.
AAAAGCGCAACTTCAAAACTAGCGCGTCGGGCTAACAAGATCGGATTGTTAGCCCGACGCGCTAGTTTTGAAGTTGCGCTCTCTTGCTGGTACGCACACGAGACGCGACGCAATCAATGACAATGCGTGCGGCCCTGTCCGGGCACTGAAGGTGTCGCTCTCTCAGCCCATGGTGGAACCATGGGACGGGGGCAATCACCTCAAAAAACCAGTCGTGGCGAGTCTTCGAGACGCGACGCAAACGGCACGATGATGATGGGTGTTGCGCCCGCCCCATGGTATCACCATGGGCTAGGTGAGCGATCCTTTCAGGACCGAAAAACAAGACGATTCGGAGGTAGTCGAAGCCTGTTGACTGCTGACTGCTGATCGCTCAACTCACGTACTGTTCCAGGAAGCGTTTGCTTTGCCGCAGTGCGCGTTTGCGGTCGTCGAGAGAGCGTTCGTAGGCGCGATCTTCGACTTCGATGCAAACGGGGCCGTTGTAGCCCGTGTCGGTGAGTGCGGCGAAGAACTCACCCCAATTCACCTCGCCGAGGCCGGGCAGTTTTGGCTCGTGCCAACCGTGGCCCATGATGCCTTCATCGTATAGGCGGTCGCGGTCGATTCGTTCGTCTTTTGCGTGAACGTGAACGAGGTGATTCTTGAATTCGCGCAGGCACTTCGCGCAATCGATGAATTGCCAGACGAGGTGCGATGGGTCGAAGTTCAGGCCCAGTGTCTTCGGGAACCGCGCGAAGAGTTGTCGCCACGTGGCGGGGTTAATCGCGAGGTTTTTGCCGCCGGGCCATTCGTCGTCGGAGAAAAGCATCGGGCAATGTTCGATGCCGATCCGCACGCCGTGCGCCTCGGCTTCCTTCACGATCGACGGCCACACGGCCTCCACGCTTACCATGTTCTCGGCGATCGTTTTCTTGCAATCGCGGCCGATGAACGTGTTGACGATATTCACGCCCAACAGCGCCGCCGCACGGATGATGCACTTCAAATGCGCCGCCACCATCTCGCGGTGCGCCGGGTCGGGGTCGAGCGGGTTCGGATAGTAGCCGAGTCCAGAGATACTGACGCCCGTGCGCGCGATTAATGCTTTCACGCGAGCCACTTGCTCGGGTCCGAAATCCGTGACATCGAGGTGCGACACGCCCGCATAGCGCCGCTCTGCCTTGCCCGGCGGCCAGCACATCACCTCCACGCAACCGAATTTTTCTTCCGCCGCAAAGGCGAAGACTTCCTCCAAGCTCAAGTCGCCAAGAATGGCACTAACAAAGCCAAGTTGCATCGCGTTCACCGGGGGAATAGCGTTTCTTCGTTTAGCCGCGCCGCGTAGTCTTCGTAGCGAAGCGCGGGCACGGCGTATCGGGCCACAATGCAAATTTTCCGGGAGTTCGCGCCCCGCGCTTCGCTACGCAAAGCCTTTGCGGCGCGGCTAAACGAATCCAGATTCGACAAAACTGCCCGGTGAAGTTCTGAATTGCGTTCGCCGCTCCGGCAGCACTTACAGCACCTCAAAACATCGCAATAATGCTCGGTCGCCGGTCAAGAACACCGTTGCGCCGACATCCACGGCGGTGGCGTAGTGGAGGGCGTCGGGAGTCTTGAGGTTGTACTTCGCACGGAGTTCAGTGGCCAACTCGATGACCGCTGCGCTCACATCGGTCATCACGATCTCGACGCCGGATAAGAACGCGTCGAACTGTGCCAATGTTGCGAGTTGACCTGTGCTTAGAGGCTTGGACCGACACTCCAAACGGCTCAACCGGGACGTGACCAACGAACCCACCACGCCCAGCGACCCGGCCAAACGGGCCTCCAGTGGCGCGCGGGTCGCGGCATCCCCTTCGACCAGGCGGATCACGATGTTCGCATCGAGGTAGATCAATCAGCGGTCACCCCACTCATCACGGTCGGCGTGGACCTGGGCCAAGATGTCTTCGCCGCTCCGCAAAACAGAGGCGGTTCCGAAGGCGTCCGCGACTGATCCGCTTGGTCGAGGGGCGGCGGGGGTGATTATTAGTTCCGCCACGCCCTCGGCATCCGGCAACCGACCGTCCGGAATGAACGTGCGGTCTGCATATCGTCCACGTATGATCAGTTTCTGGCTCATCGCATCCCCCTCAAGTCGATGACGAAATGATTCCCGGCCGTACCCGGCAAAGCGGCAACGGAGACGCGGATGCCTTCCTCGGTGCGGTGAATCGCGATCGTGTACTTCATGACAATCTCCTTCGTTGCCAGCATACCGGATTGCGAAGTCCCCCGTGCGAGATTTCGAGGAAGCAGCGATTTTCCTTCACGTGCGAAGATCGCGTCTGACGATACCGATTCGGATGCGATGCGGAGTCGTCGCAATGTCTAGCCAGGGAGGGTGTTCGATGGGGCGCAGTTCGACGCGATGGTTGTTCGCGCTCGTATTTGCGCACTTTGCCTCTTTGGCATACGCACAAGACCTTCCGCCACTTCTCGAAGGCCCCGCACGGCTCGTTCCGACTCGTTCGCTCGACAACGACGATATGCCGCTCGAACGCCGCACCGAAGACAAACCGCGAGGCGTACGTCTCGGACGTGCCAAAGACGCGAACATCGTGCCCGCACGGTCTATCGAACGCGACGAATCGCCGCGCCGGAACAATCGCGATACGAGCGACATTGATGATTTCCTCGACCGTCGCACGCCGGAACGGGATCGGGACCGGAAACGCTCGACCGAAAAGTTCGGCGACCGCTTCGTCGATCTGTTCAGCGCGGATCGTCGCAAAGAATTGTTGTTCAGCGATCATGCGTTCGATAACTTCGCGTCACCGATCTCAAACCCGTTCCTGTTCGAGGATCCGCGTTCGCTGACGGAAGTGCGCCCGCTGTTCATTTACCAGCAAATTCCAGGGACACAACCGCTGTTCCAGGGCGGCAACCTCTGGTTCCTCGGCGGCCGTGCGAGTATCGCGTTCACGGAACGCTTCTCGATTACGTTGAACAAGATCGGTGCGCTGTCGGTCAACCCGGCAGGCAGTTCCTTGCTCGATAGCAAGTTCGGCTTCTCCGAACTCTGGCTCGGGCCGAAATACGCCTTCTACCGCGACCCGCAGTTCGGCGCGATCCTCACCGGCGGTGCGATCTTCCAGATCCCGCTCGGCTCGTCGGGCGTGACGCAAAACACGGGTAAACTCTCGGTTGTGCCGTACCTGAGCGGCGGGAAAACGCTCACCGAGTTCCGCAACTTCGGTACGCTGAACGGCATCGCTACCACGGGGTATTCGTTCAGCATCGACAAAGCCCGCAGCGACTACTTCTACCTCAGTGCGCACTTGGACTTCGACATCTTCAATCGCCACCGCTTCTACCCGGTGGCGGAGTTGAACTACTTCCAGTACACCTCGAACGGCAACTCGACGAACCGGACCGGCGAAGGGCTGGACCTCATCAACTTCGGCGGACAATCGAAGGGCGCGAGCCTGGTAACGGGGGCGCTCGGCGGGCGGTTCAAGATCACTGAAGCCGCGCAGATCGGTGCCGCTTTCGAACTGCCACTCTTCGGCAACAAAGACCTCTTCCGCTACCGCTTCACTGTGGACATGATCCTGCGGTATTAGCAAATCCCATCTGAAAAGTGATTATTCGCTGCCGTGTGAGGTGTCAACGCCGATGTCGTTCCATTCCTTCTCGACGGCTTCGCGTTCGGCGAGGGTGTTCACCAAAAATGTGACGTGACCGATTTTGCGGCGGGGGCGTGGGTCTTTGCCGTACCAGTGCAGTTTTGCACGTGGCATTTTCAGGATGTCCACGAACGGCGGATGGTCGCCGATGAGGTTAAACATCACCGAGTGGCCGAGCAAATCGGTCGCGCCGAGCGGCAACCCTGCAACGGCACGCATGTGGTTCTCGAACTGGCTCGTGACGTTCCCTTCGATGGTCAGGTGACCCGAGTTATGAACCCGCGGAGCCATCTCATTCGCGATCAGATTCCCGCCAATATCGAACCACTCGATGGCCAACACGCCGACGTAATTTAACTCCTTGAGCACCCGTTCGATGTACGCACAGGCTTGATATTGCAGCGAGATTGGCATTTTCTGGACGGGTGTCACCGACTTGTGCAACATGCCGTCGCGGTGTTCGTTCTCGACGAGAGGGTAGATTTTGATTTCGCCCGTTTGGGAGCGTACCGCCAGACTCGATAGTTCGCGAACGAATGGCACGAAGCCTTCGAGAATCAGCGGGCGGCCACTGAGCGACGCCCACGCGGCCTCGGCTTCGGCAGGCGTGCGAATGACGGCCTGGCCCTTGCCGTCGTAGCCGAAGCGTCGCGTTTTCGTGACGGCGGGCAAGCCGATTCGTGTTATCGCGGCATCGAAATCGGCACGGCTATCGACCGCAGCAAACGGTGGCGTCGGGATGTGCAGACTTTGGAAGAACGTCTTTTCGACGATGCGATCTTGCGAGACTTCGAGCGCCCGCGGTGGCGGATAAACGGGTACCCGTTCGGCGAGCCACCGTGCGGTTTCTATCGGCACATTCTCGAACTCGTACGTGATCGCGTCCGAGACTTGCGACAGGGCATAGAGCGCCTGAAGATCGTCGAATTCACCGCGAATATGCGAACACAACGGGGCCGCACACGGGTTCGCGGCGGGGTCTAGCACGGTCGTTTGAATGCCGAGCGGGTGCGCCGCCCAAGCCATCATCTGACCGAGTTGGCCGCCACCGAGGATGCCGATCTTCACGACGAAACCCTCGGGTCCGAGCCGTCGAGGACATCTTGCGTTTGTTGCTGGCGGAAGCGACGCAACCGGTCGCGAATTGCGGGGTGCTTCGCACCGAGAATCGCGGCAGCGAGCAACGCCGCATTCTTGGCCCCCGCCTTGCCGATCGCGAGCGTGCCGACGGGGATACCGCCCGGCATTTGCACGATCGCCAACAGCGAATCGAGGCCGCGGAGCATCGCCGATTCGACGGGCACGCCGAGTACGGGGAGGATCGTTTTCGATGCGCACATGCCCGGCAAATGCGCCGCCCCACCCGCCCCCGCGATAATCACTTCCAGGCCGCGCGACTCCGCACCTTCGGCGTAATCGAACAGCTTGTCCGGCGTCCGGTGCGCCGACACGACTTCGACTTCGTGCGGAATTTCCAGCGAAATCAGCATCGCTGCGGTGTGACGCATGGTGTCCCAGTCCGACCGGGAACCCATGATTAACCCGACGAGCACTGGCTCGGAAACTAGTGGATCACTTGCCATTTTCGACCTTCCGCACCGAGGAGTTCATCGGCACCGCTCGGCCCTTGCGAGCCGATCGGGTAGCTTTCGGGGATCGGCGCACTCGCGCTGGTCATCGCCGCAATCAGCGGGTCCATCAGTTCCCAGGCGCGTTCGATTTCGTCGCTACGCAGGAACAACGACGCATCGCCCTGAATCGCGTCGAGCAACATTCGCTCGTATGCCTCGGGGAGCGCCTTGTCGTCGTACGCTTGGCGATAGTTGAACGACAAGTCGCGTGGCTGCAAGTGCGTGCCTTCCACGTCGGGCACTTTCGTCTGGAAATTGAGTGTAATCCCCTCGTTCGGTTGCAGAACGAGCGTCATGCGATTGCACTGAAGCACTTCGCCGGGCGGCAAAGGAAACATCATGTGCGCGGGGCAGCGGAACTGAATCATGATCTCGCTGTAACGGCTCTTCATGCCCTTTCCGGAGCGGATGTAGAACGGCACGTTCTTCCAGCGGCCGTTCTCGACCGTCAGCCGCACCGCCGCATATGTCGGCGTCTTCGAGTCCGGGTTGATCGCGTCGGCTTCAGCTTGCTTGCCTTCGTTCATGAGCTTGTCTTTGAGGGCAATCAACTCCTCACGATAGCCCGCATACTGGCCGACGGCAACGACCTTCGCGGCCGCTTCGATCGGCGAAACGGGAATGCTATCGAGAACCTTCATCTTCTCGTTGCGGAGGTTGTCGGCGTTGTAGCGGCTCGGACTTTCCATCGCGACAAGCGTCATGACTTGCAGCAAGTGGCTCTGGATCATGTCGCGAATGACGCCGCTCGTGTCGTAGTATGCGAGCCGGTCTTTCACGGTGACCGTTTCCGCAACGGTAATCTGCACGTGATCGATGTACTGGTAGTTCCAAAGCGGTTCGAACAGCGTGTTCGCGAACCGGAAGATCATGATGT
>JAYSYI010000198.1:0-6141 GCA_043727665.1 Limnoglobus sp.
TACCTGCGCTACGGGCGATGATCGCGAGCGATTTGCCGTGCAAGCTTGCCACTCGCATTCTCCCCGTCTTGTCGAAGCAGGACGGCTTTCGCATGCAACACGGCGTGGCCGGTCGGGAAGGCGAACAGGATGCGGTGCCATTCGCCACGATGGTTGGCAAAAGCGATGGTCCGACCGTGCTTTGGATACATCCAAAAGGCCGATCATCGCTACTGGATGGCGATGCGTTGGCGGCACCAGTGAAGCAGTTGATCGATGCGGGCTACACCGTTGTGGCTCCGGACCTGCTCGGCACCGGCAAGCAAACTTTCGGCAAACCGTACACGCTCGATCCCAAGTTTGCGGGCTACACACTCGGCTATAACCGTAGCCTGTTTGCAAATCGCGTTCACGATATCCTCACGGGCATCACATACGCGAAATCGAAGACGCCGTTACGCCTCATCGCATGGGGCGAATTCGGCCCGCTCGCACCGTTTGCAAAACTCCTGGCAGGCGATGCGGTATCGAAGATTGTCTGCGATTTGAATCAATTTTCGTTCGACGCGATCCAATTGATCGACGACCCGATGTTGCTCCCCGGTGCGTGCAAGTTCGGCGGGCTGTCGACGTTCGTCGATCTTTGCGGGCCAATGCTATTCGCACACAACTTGCCGAAAGACATCGTCGAAATGGGAACGAACCGCAAGTCGGCGAAACTCAGCGATGAACGTGCAGTGCAATGGTTGCTCGAAACGGCGAAGCCATGACGCCGGGCGATTTGGATTGCGTGGTTCCGGCCGAGTAGACTATTGTACATAGATGATTCGTATACCTCATCTGCCCCACGGAGTGGCCGCCATGATTCGCCTCGCGGCAGGGTTATTCCTTGCGACTTTCCCGTTCATCGAAGTGGCGCGTGCTGACGACCCGAACCCGGCGAACCTCGCGCCGACGCAGGAGCAGGTCGCACTCGCCAGGCAGCTCGTGATCCAGTTGGGCAGCCCCGTCTATCGGGAACGCGATGAAGCGACGCGCGAGTTACTCAAATTGGGACGCGTTGCGCTCGGGGTGATCGAGGTCACAATTAACGAGACACCCGAACCCGAGATTCGCGAACGCTGTGAAATGCTGAAGCCAGCGATCGAGACGGCCGATCTGAACGCGAAACTGAAAGCGTTTCTCGCAGACAAAGACGGCCATTACACACACGATCTGCCAGGCTGGACCAAGTTCCAAGAGATTACCGGCAACACGACGGGCGCTCGGGAACTCTTCGCAGAACTTTGGAAGAGCAAGCTGAATGCGAACCTGCTCGCAGCGACGAAATTGTCAAAGGAAGAGTTCGCGAAGCGCGTGCTCATGCGACGCATCGACCTCTACAACACGACCATGCGATTCTCGCCTCAAGGCCAACGCACCGTCGCCAGTCTCGCGGATGTCGTCACACTTTTGTTCGCAGAGTCTTACGCCGGTGTTACCTCCGAACGACAGTATTACTACGTTGTGACGAACGCACTCAACCTGCCGCAGGTCCGCACGGCGCTGATCGACGAAAAGAATGGCGCACCGGCCCGCAAGTTGTTGGTCAATTGGATGGACTCGCGCACCGAGATGTACGAGGTCTACAACACGATGACACTCGCCGCGAGCCTAAACCTCAAGGAAGCACCGATAGCCAAATATGCCGAGAAAGTCCTGGAATTAAAGACTGCAACCGGCTATTATCGCATGTACGCACTGACCACACTCGCAAGGGTTGGCGGGAAAGAGCACCTCGCGATCATGAAGAAATGGCTCAAAGACGAGTCCGTTCAAAAGGTCGTCCGCTTCGTGAATAACGTCCAGCAACAGACCGACGTCCAAGTCCGCGACGTAGCACTCGCGATGTGCCTACTTGCAACCGACCAGAAACCCGAAGATTACGGCTTCGATACGCTGTACGCGAATGCCAATCAGAACGTCGCAATGAAGTTCAGCTACAACAATTACAGTTTTGCATCCGACGAAAAACGCAAAGCCGCGTTCAAGAGGTGGGAAGAATTCGAAGCAAAACCGAAGAAGGACGAGAAAAAATAGGCGTCACAGCTACTGCTGCCGTAGTTTCGTCGACGAAATATCTAGACGAAACTCGGCCTCAGTGAGTCCTTCGAAGAGTGCGTCTTGCATTTCCCAAATCTGGAAGGCACCGGAATTATCGACGCGCCCGCCAACGAGAAAGCGACAACCGCACTCGATCAACACACGCAGTGCGCATTCGCGTAACTCACTTTCTCCAGCATAATACTTAAGATCGAGCATCCGCACGGCCGTATCGTATCCGACTACAAACGTGCAATTCGGGAACAATTTCGCCTTCTGTTCGAAGGTTGCCGCCCGTGTCAGCCACAACGGCGTTGCGTCTGGAAAGAGTTGTGTTCGCCGTTCGACATCATCGAGTGTTAAGTTCGGTTTATCAACGTTTTGAATGCTCAACTCGAAGTCAACGGGATGACTGAGACGCGCGGCCGCAACGCGAGCGAGTTGCGTGTGGCCATCGTGTAACGGGTTGAACGAACCCGGCATCAGCGCCTTCGGCCGAGGCACATCGGATACGTAACGACGCTGTGAAACGCGGCACACCATGGGAAGTTCGCCCGCGAAAAACGGATGCAGTTCCATGGTGTTTCCCGATATCGTTTGGCGTATGATGGGATATCATACTCAACGGTATCGGAGCCACCCATGACGCTGCGAATGTTGGTAACCGGAATCGTGTCGCTCGCATTCTTGCCATTTGCGAACGCGCAGATTAATGCCCCGTACGACCGCCCCGCCGGGTTCGGAGGTCAGTTCGGCACAGTCGGCGGCGGCTTTCCCGTTACGCCAGTCATTTACCCCGGATTCGGCTACGGTGGCTACAACCCGTACTTCTACCCGCGAAGCTGGGGCGGGTCGTTCGGCAATAATTCCTACTACGATGCACCGATCATCGTGGCACCGGTGGCAGCCGTCCCAGCGCTGCACCCGGCACATCTCAGTAGTTTTATGGCCAGCCAGCGGATCGCGGCGACAGCCACATTCGTCAAACTCGACACAGTACTTACCGTGGAACTGCCGTTCGTCGGCGACCTTTGGTTGAACGGCGTTCGCCAAGCCAAACCCGCGTCCACGCACGAACTCATCGGCCCCGCCATGCCGCCCGGCCAGTCGAAAGAGTTTGCCGTGCGAGCCACCTGGACACGCAACGGCATCACCTACGAATACGAACGCACCATCGAAATGCAGGCCGGCGACCACAAAGGTATCGTCGTCTTCAACGGCACCGCCGTCAATTCGAAATGACGATCGATGAGATAAGCACCTGGCTTTGTTTCGATTTCTCGCGGAAAATTGAACATGAATGTGATGGCCGAAACGAACGGTGAATTCAATTCAGATGATCAGTTAGGCGGCTCAAGTGATATATCGCTTTCCACTTTTCGCAACAACAGCCGCAGAAACTGGCAGCGATGGTACGCTGTCGTTTTACTGCTTAGTGCTGTTTCTGCCGTTGGTCTTTTTCCTGGCTTGTCGGACGAAGCACCGAGATACCGTATGGTCTGCTTGTGCCACAATCCTGATGGGAAGTGCCCAGTACATATTATGGCGAATGGTGACTGGCGGGTTGCAACCGTTGAACGTTGAAAATGTGCCGCCGAATCCGGAAAGTGGTAGGCATGTCAAGTTACTCGTGTTGCTCCTGACACTCGTAGGCCTGTTCGTAATGTGGGTAATCGATAAACGTTTCAAACGAAGGCGGGTGAACTGATTCCACCCGCACGTCGTTACGACAAATCCGCATTCCGCATTCCCCACTCCGCATTTCCCCACGTTAGCCCCACGTGACTAAACCTGGCTCGAAGGCGTGTGGCAGATTCGGGTGCGATGGGAGCACGCGGACGCTGAAGCCGAACTGGCCGCTAGCTTGGCAGGCGACGGTTCCGGCAAACGACACGCGACCATCTGCGACGGTACCGGAAGGCACCAATGCTTTCGCTTTCGGGTCGGCGATTTGCCCCATCGAATCGAGCAAGCCGTAGCAGAGTTGCACTTCGACATCGTTCGGCGAAATCGTGCCGAGGTAAACGCGAACTTTCACGTCGAGATCGCCGCCGACTCGCAGTGTGTCGCCGTTGGGCGCGTCGATTTGCTCGACGCGGACTTGCCCCCAGTCGCCGTTAATCTTGTGTCGCCAAGAGGCGAGTTCGGTCGCCCCCTTCAGGTGGTTTCCGCTCAGTTTCAAGAACCGGCGGTGCGATGGTAGGTAGCAACGCTCGGTGTATTCTTCGACCATGCGGTTCGTGTTGAACACCGGTACCAGCGTCGCAATCGATCGCTTCATACGTTTGATCCAAGCGCGTGGCAGGCCGTCTTTGCCGCGGGTGTAGAACGCGGGCAGCACTTCCTTTTCCAACAGTTCGTAGAGTGCCCGGCTCTCGACTTCGTCTTGGTATGCGAGGTCTTGGTACTCTTCGCCGGAGCCGATCGCCCAGCCGTTTTCGCCGTCGTAACCTTCGCACCACCAGCCGTCGAGAATGCTCAAGTTCAAGCCGCCGTTTACGGCGACTTTCATCCCGCTCGTGCCCGATGCTTCGAGCGGACGGCGCGGGTTATTCAGCCACACATCGACGCCTTGAACGAGCGTCCGGCAGACGTTCATGTCGTAATCTTCGAGGAACACGATCCGCTTACGAAACTCTTCCCGCTTCGCATATTGCACCACGCGTGCGATCAGTTCCTTGCCGCCGATGTCCTTCGGATGCGCTTTCCCGGAGAAGATAAACTGGATCGGGCGTTCCTTATCGCCGAGCAGTTTCGTGATCCGCTCGAGGTCGCGGAACAGCAAGTCGCCGCGCTTGTACGTTGCGAACCGCCGCGCGAAGCCGATGGTCAGCGCATCGGGATCGAGAATCTCCTCGGCTTTGTCGATCTCGGCGGGCGAGGTGCCGCGTCGTTTGAGTTGCGCTTTCAGGCGCGAACGCGCCATCGCCACGAGTCGTTCGCGGCAACGTTCGTGCGTTCGCCACAGTTCCGCATCGGGGATCGATTCGACGCGTTTCCAGATCGCGAAATCGGTCGGTTCTTCTTCCCAGTGTATGCCGATGTAGCGGTCGAAAAGCTGGCCGATTTCCGGCGAAAGCCACGTTTGCGTGTGTACGCCGTTCGTAATCGATGTGATCGGCACTTCGACATCGGGTAGCGTTGGCCAGATGCCGTTCCACATCTTCCGCGAGACGACGCCGTGCAACGCGCTCACGCCGTTGCTGGTGTTCGCGAGCTTGATCGCAAGCACCGTCATGCTGAACGGCTCGCTTTGGTTTTCCGGGTGAATCCGCCCGAGTGCGTAGAAACCCTGGCGGTCGATACCGAGTTTGCTGATGTAATCGCCGAAGTATTGGTCCATGAGTTGCGCGGGAAATGCATCGTTCCCGGCGGGCACTGGCGTGTGCGTCGTGAAGCACGTGCCGGCCTTGACGGCTTCGGATGCCGTCGCGAAATCGAGCTTTTCTTCTTCCATCAACATGCGGATGCGTTCGAGGCCCACGAATGCGGCGTGCCCTTCGTTCATATGGCAAACGCTCGGGTTCTTACCGATAGCGCGGAGCGCCCGGATGCCGCCGATGCCGAGGATGATTTCTTGCTGAATCCGCATCTGCTCGTCGCCGCCGTAAAGCTGCGCGGTGATGCCGCGATCTTCCGCACGGTTCGCGGGGATGTTCGCATCGAGCAAGTACAACGGCACGCGGCCAACCTGGATGTGCCAGATTCGCAGCGAGACTTCGCGGCCCGGCAACTGCACTGCGACGATCACCGGCGTGCCATCGGGCTTGAGTTCGGGCACGAGTGGCAACGTGAAGAAATCGTTCTCCGGGTAGCGTTCTTGCTGCCAGCCATCGACGTTGAGATACTGCCGAAAGTACCCTTCGCGGTACATGAGGCTGACGCCGACGAGCGGGATACCGAGGTCGCTGGCGCTCTTAAGGTGGTCGCCCGCAAGCACGCCAAGGCCACCAGAGTACACGGGTACGCTTTCGTGCGTGCCGAATTCGGCAGAGAAATAAGCCACGCACGTACCGCTATCGGCCTTAAAGGTTTGGCCGAACCACGTCGACGCCTTCATGTAATGATCGAGCGATTCGA
>JAYSYI010000199.1:0-6140 GCA_043727665.1 Limnoglobus sp.
ACGCCAGGAATCTGGGCAAGCGAGATCGTTTACAATCAATCGCTCGTGGGTGCCATGAACCGCTGGACGAGCACGACGTGGAGCGTCGTTCACCACAAAATCGAAGTGCGAGCGATACCCGCGACGATGCCACCGAACGAACTGACACGCTTGCTGACCGGCTGTTTCGCGGGCCTCGGTACACTTGCGCTCGCTGCCATTATCGGCGGACGAAAAAACGAACGCCGCATCGCGTGGGAGTGCGGCATGGTCGTGTCCGCAATGCTCTTAATGTCGCCGATGTCGAGCGTGCCACACTTCGCGACTCTGTTACTGCCAGGTTTACTATTTGCGCAAATGGTTAAGGAACGCCGCACGAAATACACATTGGTATTTGGCACTATACTCTTACTCGGAGCCTTGGTAACGAACAAAGACCTGATCGGTAGTAAAAACTACACGATCGGCCTTTGGTATGGGTCCGCAATGTGGTGCGCCATCGCGAGTTTCTTCGGTTGTGCCAGCGGGTTACTCACCTCAGCAAACTCTTCGAATGCCGTGCCACTTCCGATACCAGAACCGCTTCGCAGAGCCGCGTAATTCTTCACTAACCACTCACAACTAAACACTCACCACTTCTTGTAATGCACTCGCGAGTCCGTCGATGTCGGCCTCGGTGTTGAATGGGCCGGGGCTGACACGGACGAGGCCATCGGGGAAACTGCCAACCGCGCGGTGGATGTACGGGGCGCAGTGCAAACCGGGGCGAATTGCGATGCCGAACGCCTGATCGAGGATGCCGCCGATCTCCGGTGCAGGCAGCGTTTCGCAGAAGAAACTCAGCGTGCCGACGCGGCGTGTTGGGTCGCGATGGCCGACGAACCGGAACGGGCCGTCCTTCAGTTGATCGTAGAGTCGGTCGCACAGACCGACTTCGTGCGCGAGGAGTTTTGCGGGCGTTTCCTTTTCGACGAAATCGAGGCCCGCGATCATCCCGACGATCCCCAACACGTTCGGCGTACCGCCTTCAAGGAAGTACGGGAAGTCCTTTGGCTGCGTCCGCGTGGACGAATCGCCACCGGTGCCCCCTTCGCGCCACGGCCGGATTTGCACGCCGGGCGCAACGTACAGCGCACCCGTACCCGTTGGGCCGAACAGGCATTTATGCCCCGGAAACGCAAGTAAATCGATCTTCATCGCTTGCACGTCGATTGGCACGACGCCGATCGTTTGCGCGACATCGACGAGGAAGAGTACGCCACGTTCGCGGCAGATTTGGCCCATCTCGGTAACTGGCTGAATCGTGCCGAGGACGTTGCTGGCATGCGTGACCGCGACGAGCTTCGTGTTCGGTCGAATCGCCTTCGCGATCTCGTTCGGATCGACGGTGCCGCCTTCATCCGACTTCACTTGAGTCAGTGTGATGAAGCCACTATCGGCCATGGTCATCAGCGGGCGCGACACGCTATTATGCTCGAGGTCGGTCGTGACGACGTGATCGCCGGCATCGAGCGTGCCTTTCATCGCCATGTTCAGCGCATCGGTGCAGTTCAGCGTAAAGACGAACCGCTCCGGCCCTTTGCCGTTCACGAACTGGTTCAATCGATGGCGGGCATCGTTGAGCGCATGTTCGGACGCGAGCGCCATCTTGTGCCCGGCCCGTCCCGGGTTGGCGAGCGTCGTCCGCGCGAAGCGGTCCATCGCGAGGTAAACCGACTCGGGCTTCGGGAAACTGGTCGCCGCATTATCGAGGTAGATCACAGTGATTCACTTAAGAACGGGGAAAAACAGACGAGCGGTGGGATTATTCGGCTTGAGTCTCGGCATTTCGCACGTCCCATCCAACCAGCATCTTACTGCAAAATCTGGCTTGTGGGAATCGTACCGAGGGGTTTTCCCGCAACGATGACTGGCACGGCCATACCGGCTGCAAAATCTACGCGACTGCGGTACGTCGGGTTGCGCCCGCCACGCGGCAACGTATAAACCTCCACGATGCGCTCTTGCAGATTCACGATCCAGTAGACAGGTATTTTCGCTTCTGCGTAGATCTGCAATTTCTGGCCGCGATCGGTTGCGAGCGATGAATCGGAAATTTCCACAAGTAGAACGACTTCACTCGCCCCTGCATGTCGCGTTTTGTACCGACTGTCAGGCCCGATCGTGATGCAAAGATCAGGTTCCGGTTCACTGTCCGTAAGCGTAATCGGACCTTGAGAATCCAGCACGAATTCGGCAGTGACAAAAGGACGTAGGCATTCTGTTAGTTGCCTCATCGCGTTCCGATGTGCGGGAGTGGCAACAGTCCTTTTCACAATCCGTCCCCGCAGCAACTCGCAACGGACGTGATTGGTCACTTGCTCTGCCATTCGATGATATTCTTCAACGGTCGCAGACAACCCGATGTAAGTCTCGTTCAAAGTGAGTGTCATCAAGCGGATCGTGCGACTCATCGTTTCCCTCGCTTTGCTGCAAACAACATCGACCAATTGAATCGTAAGGGAAGTGAGGTGTGTGCGATAGGCGAGAAGTGCAAAAGGGTGACTGACGGGACTTGAACCCGCGGCCTCTAGAATCACAATCTAGCGCTCTAACCAACTGAGCTACAGCCACCACGTACCTTAAATTTACACGATTCCTGCGCCCCGTCAACTGTGCGGGGCGCTGTTTTTGCGGCGATCTCAGTTCTCCGGGATTACTTCGCCATCGTTTCGCACGCTCATCAGTTCCAGAGTGTACGGGTTTGTCATTTCCGGAATCGCTTTCACATGGCCATCGGCGAAGCAGAACATGACGACTTGCGTGTGCATACTGCCGAACTTCCAGCCGGTGTCGTTGGGGTTCGTCGTGAGCGGGAATCGTCGCCCGGCCGCACGGGTGTTGCACTGGTAAAAATCGCCGTTGTACTGCGAGCAATCCCACCAGCCGTAGCCTTGTTTCCCTTGCGGAACGTGCTTTTCGCCGATCAGGAAGGTGTTGCTTAGGCCGTCGGGGAAATCGGCGAACCGTAGTGACGTGCCCAATTGGAACGCGCCTCGCATGTCGGGGGCGGTATTCGATGGCGTGTCGTTTCCGGAGCGGTCGATACTCGCGGCGTAGTCGCCGAGTGCGCCGGGGAAATGCGTACTGCCGCCCGTGCTCGGAATGTCGCCATTGATGCTGAGCACGATCCCCGACGACGAGGTTCGACGGCTCGGACAGAAGTAGTTCTTCACGGGCGTCTGCCGGGCGACGGCCGATTGGTCGTAATATTTTCGGCTGAGATCCCAACGCCGGTACAGGTTGTCTTGCTCCAGTTGCGGCAAAATCATCACCGCCCACGTGGCATACCCGCGGTCGGCGGCGCTTCCGAGCGAACTCGGGGGCAGTTTCTCCATCGCGCTCTCGTAGTTGTGCATCGCCAACCCGAGTTGGTGCAGGTTGTTCGCACAACTGATCCGGCTGGCAGCCTCACGCGCCTTCTGCACGGCCGGAAGTAACAGCCCCATCAGGATCGAAATGATCGCGATCACGACGAGCAGTTCGATGAGTGTAAAGCCACCACGGGGTTTCCGCATCAGACGTATCCTTGTTAACGGACTGTTATCGACGCCCACGGGATCTGGAGTTTCATGGGTTCGGTTTCGCCAAACGCCACGCCTGGCAGTTCGAATCGCAGAAATTCCACTGGCTTCGCGGGTGGCAGAAACAGGAACAGTTGCTCGGCCGATTTGCCGGGAAACAACCCCGCCGGTTGCGGTCGATCCCCTGCTTCCCACGGTGCATCGAAGGTTTTCAGTGCGAGCGCGTTCCCTTGTGGGTCGGTGACTTTCGGCCGAGGTGCGACGGCGGTTACTGCGGGTTTCCAGCCTTGGAATTCGAGTTTCCGCGCCACGCCGACGTTCTTCACGAGCACGCGAATTTGAAGGTACTTTTCCTTCGTTCGCGATTTCTGCCCCTTCAAGCCTGTGAGTTCCAGAGTGTTGATCGCCACGAGCGGTACGGACACCTGGATGTCGTCGTAAAGCCACGATGCCTTCTGAATGTCCACCCATTCCGCGGCGATCGGCGTGCTGCCATCACTGCTGAGTGCTTTCACTGTTTTCGAATCGTCGGGTAGATCGAGCGATTTCCACGAACTAAAGCCGAGCCAACCGGGTAGTGCAACCACGAGCAATACGACAAAGGCCGATACGGCGGGTGCCACGTGGGTGGCGGTGCGTCTGCGATCCGCCAGTAGCCAGGCGATGCTGCCGAATAACAAGCCGAAACCGGCGCAACCGAGTGCCACGAATCGCCCGTATGGGAACTGCGTGGCGATCAGGCCGATGCCCGCGAGCGCGATGGCGGTCAGCGACCACGGCATCGTCGGTTCGTCGACTTTCGTCGGTGCAGGTAAGGGAGCGGCTTCGACGGGCGCGGGTAATTCCGTGACGGTTTCGGACTTGGCGGAAAGTGTTTTGGTGGTGGTGCTCGATGAACTGGCGTAGGTTTCTCTAGCCGCCGCAATCGTGAAACTGCTGCGGCACTTCGGGCAAGTCGCGCTCAGGCCGATGGCACGATCCGGTGCGCGAACGCTCCCTTCGAGGCAATACGGACACGTCGCGATGATCGGCATAATGCCAGTATCCGTAATGGGAGAAGTACACTTGCCATCATACGGCTATACCCTCACAAACGCGAAAGGTTTGCACTTTGCGACAGGAAAGCCATGTTAACTCTATTGCGACACCGGCATTGGTAACTTGGCGAGCGACTCTTCGAGTAATTGTGCGGCCATTTGCATCGGGCTGACTTTGCGGCCCTCGACGCTGGCTTGCTCGGCGAGCGCCGTCAGTTTCACAACGGTCTCCTCGCTCATCGGCACCTCCATTTGTTCAGTCATTATTGAATGCTCCTGGGAATTTGGTTTGGAGGAGTTGAGTCAAGTATTGGAGTTCTGCTGTCATATCAAAATTCTACATGCACGAATCGAGGTGAGCAAGAAGTAACGCCGCGAAGACCTGCCATGAAACGACGACCTTCGGCCGTCGTATATTGATGGGGCTGGGCATTTCCTTCTCTACGAGGGTTCCGAATATGTTCACAGATATTGTCCGACGGCTGATGGCCGTCGCCGTGTTGTCGCTGTTTAGTGTAACGTCGCGCGCCGCAGACACGCCGTTGCAAGAGATCCTTTCGTGGGTGCCGCCCGATGCCGCCGCGTTCGCGCACGTCGATGTCGCAACGGTCTGGAAAAGCAAACCCGTGCTGGCATTTCGTAAGCGTAACCCCGAGAAAATCTTCGACAAATTCGAGGATTTCACGAATGTTTTGAGCATACCGCCCGAAACCGTACAGACCTTCACGATCTTCATGCCAAAGGTGAAGGATACAGAAGACACGCAAGCATATGTGGCTGCGATCACGTTCAACAAGCCGTACGAGCCGATGAAAGTCGCTTCCGCCATCCGCGTGTTAGCCGAGTACGATGTGAAGAAATTCAAGGAAATCCAGCCGGGAATCTACGAGATCAACTCTGGGAAACTCAACAATCTGCGGCTCATTATGGACAACCCGAACCGGCTCGTCGTGCTCGGGCCGAAAGCGTTCGACTTGGCCAAACCGCAACCCGCCGGCGTGAAGGGGCCGATCTCCGATGTCATCGCAATGGCGGCATCGGGCAAGCAACATGCGACATTTAGCCTCAATTTTGAGCGTTTCCTCGACATCCTCCGGTCGGAGAACGCCCCGGCCCCACTCGAGCCGTTCAAGCCGCTGTTCTTCGCCAACGCGATTATCGGCAAGCTCGATATCGGCGACGAACTCGTGCTGAATATCCTCGCGCGTTGTCCCGCGAAGGTGAAGTGCATCGAAGCCGAGAAGTCGATGGGCGTCGTCCGTACGCTGTTCCAAACCCAACTCGGTAGGATCGTCGCGGAGTCAGACAAATCGAAAGACGAGACGCAAGTGAAGTGGATTGCGCTCATCAAAGAGGCGCAGATCGCGCTGCGTTCCGCAAAGATTCAGAGCAACGACAAAGAAGCCTCCGCCACGCTCACGATGCGTTCGGATTTGGACATCGAGCCACTGATCGCACAAATCAGCGGCGCGGCGAACATCGGCCCCGCCAATGCCCGAACGATCAACAACATGAAGCAACTCGGCATCGCCATGCACGCCTACAACGATGCATATGGGGC
>JAYSYI010000200.1:0-6119 GCA_043727665.1 Limnoglobus sp.
TACGACGAACGGGAGCGGGAACTGATCGTGATGGTGACGCCACGATTGGTCGATCCGCTCGATTGCAACCAGGTGCCGAAACGGGTTCCTGGACGCGAAACCCGCAGCTCGGACGATTACGAGCTATACCTTGAAGGCCTGATCGAGGCTCCCCGCGGCCAACGCCAGGTGTGGAACGGCCGCTGTTACAACGCCGCCTACAAATGCGACCCGACCTACGGCACCTACCCTTGCAAAGGCAACGTGTGCAATGGGTCGAACGGCACCGGGGCCGCAGGTTGTTCGACGACGGGGATTCTGACGGGTAACGGTGGGGCGACGGCGTTCCCCTCGGCACTGCCTGCCGTGATCCGACCGCTGCCGACGACGAGCATTGTGCCGACCGCGATGACGAACTACGGGACGGAGATTCCGACCGGCCGCCAGGTCGAGACCGCCTTGCCCGAACCGCTGCCGATACCGTTAGCCGAGCCGACCGGTGCCCCGCTGGCCCCCGTCGTACCGGTGAACATCCCGAGTATCCGCTAAGCGATGCGATTGTAACAGTGAAAGCCGATCCTTGCGAAGCGGGGATCGGCGGTTTGTCGCACCCACCGGGTGCGAATGATTGGACAGCGACCTCCGAGTAACGCGGTAACCGCCATGCAACGAATTGCCATCGTAGACCCGAACGAAGCGACGCGGGAATCCCTCCGGGGCTTCCTACTGAGCGTGGATTTCGTTTGGCTCGAAGCCGAATGTGCCCGCTACGAATACTTCTTCGACGTGATCCATGCGTCGAAAGACTCGATGCCCGACCTCGCGATCGTCCACCTCGATTCGGACAAACAACGCGCCCTCCAGATGATCGGCGAGATTTCGGTCAAGTACCCGAAACTCCAAATCCTGACGATCAGCAAAGACCACCAAGCGCTCTTACTTTCCCTGCAACGCGGGGCGAAATACTTCCTGACCGATCCCGTCGTGCTCGAAGACCTGCTATCGGCACTCCAACGATCCGTCGGCGAATCGGCTAACAGCAGTGGTGACTCCGGCTCGATCTCGCAAGGATCCGGCGGGTTTGCCCGGCAAGTGACGCAGTCGTCGGTCATCGCGATTCTCGGCTCGCGCGGCGGTGTCGGCACTACCAGCATCGCCGTGAACTTGGCCGCTACGCTCGCCTCCGACCCGGATAACAGAGTCGCACTGATCGACCTCGACCTCGCCATGGGCGACGCCGACATCGCGATCGAAGTCGACGGGATGGACAACATCTCGATCGCCGATCTCGCACGAAACATCGAACGCCTCGACATGAACTTCCTGAAACGCGCACTGGTGAAGCATGCGCCGACGGGACTGTCGATCTTGCGTCACCCGCTCGAAATTCAAGACATGGCGGTGATTCACGAGTCGCACGTCGAGCGCATCGTGAACCTGCTCAAGATCAGCTATACGCACTTGATTTTGGACCTCAGCAAGTCGCTCTTGCCGACGGACCTCATGGGCTTGCGGCTCGCGGATACGATCTTGTTGGTCGCGCAACTCGAACTCAGCAGCCTGCGGAACGTGGTGCGATTGATGCACCTTCTGAACAACACGCAGGAGAACCTCGGCGAGCGCGTCAAGGTCGTCGTCAACCGCGTCGGTTCGGAAGCAGTCGAAGAAGGCATCAGCCTCAAGAAGGCCGAAGAAGTCATTGGCAAGGCGTTCTTTTGGCAGATCCCGAACGATTCGAAAGCGGTGATGGCCGCACGAGTGGCCGGGCAACCGCTCGTAAAAGCAAACCCGAAGTGCCGGGCGCAACAAAGTATTTACGGGCTAGCGCAGTCGCTCAGCGGCAAGCCGATGGCCGTCGGCACGGACTTGAAGAAGTCGCCGTGGAGTTTGTTTGGCAAGCGATGATCGAGATTGACACCAAGGATATAAGCTTATGTCGCGGTTACAGCAAGGTATCTCGAAACTCAACAGCCTGAGCAATCAGGGCACGGGCGGCCTCGCGGGCCTGTCGCGGCTCTCCAGCCCGAGCTTCGGCGGCACCAGCCCCGGTAGCGGCGGCAAGAACCTCGAAGAACTCAAGCGGCAGATTCACTCGAAACTCGTCGAGCGGCTCGACTTCTCGCGAGTGAAGGATCTGTCCAGCGACGCGATGCGGAAGGACATTCGCCGCGTCATCGAGCACTTGTGCGATACCGAAAACCCGCTGCTCAACCGGATCGAACGCGAAAAACTGATCGAAGAAGTCCTCGACGAAACACTTGGGTTCGGTGCGCTCGAAGTGCTGCTGAAAGACCCGACCGTCAGCGATATTTTGGTGAATGGCCCGAAGAAAGTGTACGTCGAGCGACGCGGCAAACTCGAAAAGACCGACGTCCAGTTTCGCGATAACGACCACTTACTCCAGATCATCGACCGCATCGTGTCGAAGGTCGGACGTCGTGTCGACGAAACGAACCCGATGGTCGACGCCCGCCTGCCCGATGGCTCGCGGGTCAACGCAGTGATCCCGCCGATCTCACTCGACGGGGCGAGCCTCAGTATTCGCCGCTTCGGGGCCAACCCGCTGAAGCTCGAAGACTTGCTGAACTACAAAGCGTTCACGCCCGAGATGGCGATGTTGCTCGAAGCGTGCATTAAAGCCCGCCTGAACATCGTGGTCAGCGGCGGTACCGGTTGCGGAAAAACGACGCTCCTGAACACGCTGTCGAGCTTTATTCCGAGCGACGAACGCGTGATTACGATCGAAGATGCGGCCGAGTTGCAACTGCAACAAGATCACATCGTGCGGTTGGAAACGCGACCGCCGAACATCGAAGGCAAGGGGGCCGTGACGACCCGCGATTGCGTGCGGAACGCCCTGCGGATGCGACCCGAGCGGATCATCATCGGCGAGTGTCGCGCAGGCGAAACGCTCGACATGCTCCAGGCGATGAACACGGGTCACGCAGGATCGATGACGACGTTGCACGCGAATACACCGCGTGAGGCACTCAGCCGCCTCGAGACGATGATCATGATGGGCGGGATCGAATTGCCGATCAAGGCGATGCGACAGCAGATCTCCGCCGCCGTGGACTTGATCATTCAGGCGAACCGTCTGCAAGGTGGCCCGCGGAAGATCACGAGCATTACCGAAGTAAACAATATGGAACAAGACGTCATCATCATGCAAGAGATTTTCCGCTACAAGCAATTGGGCGTCGACCAAAACGGTCGTGCGTACGGCCAGTTCGAAGCGACGGGGGTTCGCCCATCGTTCGTGCAGCGGTTGGAACAAAAGGGCGTCAAGCTCCCGGCGAATATGTTCGCCGAGCGCGTCCTGATGCGAGACTAATTGCGGTGTTTGTCGCAGCAATGGATTCGCTGCGCGGATAGTTGGCGGTCGCCGAACGGCCCGCCCACACACGGATGGAGAACGGCGAACGCAGCCACGGTGTTGCGTGCCGAGCCGACGGGCGGTCTTTCGCTCTAGGTGTCATCCCATGAGTCCGATGGTAATTTCCCTGTTGGTCGGCGCACTGGTCGTCGGTGCGGCACTGGCCTTGATGGCGGCATTCGTAGGGCGCGGCGACGACCGCGCCAACGACCGACTCGACCAACTGGTCGGTCGCGGGAATCGCAAAGATTCCTCGGCTGACATGCTGTTGAAGCAGGCGCTCAACCAGGTTGATCGCAAAACGGTCTTTGACAAATTGACGCCCGAATTTTTCAACATGACGAAGATGTTGGAGCAGGCCGACGCGAATTACAAACCCGGCGCAATCTTAGGGTCGGCGCTCGCGGTCGGTAGTTTCAGTGCGGTGGTATTGGGGTTCATGGTCAGCCCGTACATCGCCCCCATACTGTTCATCATGGGCTTCTCGCTGCCGTTCCTTTGGCTGATGTGGAAGCGGAAACGCCGCCTCGACGCTTTCGCGGGGCAACTATCCGACGCGATGGAACTCATCGCCCGCGCCCTCCGCGCTGGTCACTCGCTCGCCTCTGGCTTGCATGTGGTCGCCGAGGAAATGCCGAAGCCGATTTCGAAGGAATTCGCACGGGTCTACGAGGAACAGAACCTCGGTATTCCGATCGAAGAAGCACTGATGAACATGGCCGAACGGGTGCCGAACTTGGACTTGAAGTTCTTCGTCACCAGCGTTTCGATCCAGCGACAAACCGGTGGTGACTTGGCCGAAATTCTCGACCGCATCGGCTATGTGATCCGCGAACGCTTCAAGATTCTCGGCCAAGTGAAGGCGCTATCCGCCGAAGGACGACTCTCCGGCGTAGTGCTGATCTCGTTGCCGATCGGCTTGTTCTTCCTGATGTTGTTCATGAAACCCGACTACATCAAGCTGCTCTGGACCGATGATATCGGCATCAAAATGTCGATCGGCGCGCTCGTGGCCTTGATAGTCGGATCGTACGTGATCAAGAAAATCGTCGACATCAAAGTGTAATCGTCTGAAATACAAATGACATCTAGCTGACACCGAGGGAGAGACACCGTGGAACTGTTTGGGTTTATGACGGCCGAAGACCTGATGCCGATCGCCGTTTTCATTATGATCGTCGCGGGTACGTTCATGTTGATGACTGCGATTTCGAAGCGGAACAGCCAGGCCGAAGAGCGGCTCGAACGAATCGGTCGACCGAAATCATTGGCGGAATTGGAACTCAATGAAAAGGAGTCCCAAAACCGATTTAAGACGATTAAGGAACGGTTGTCGAAGTTCGGCCAAACGGTCGATCCGCAATCGGACCTCGAAAAGAACGCGCTCCGCGTGAAACTCGCCAACGCGGGTTTTCGCAGTGAGAACGCGGCGGCCATTTACCAGGGTCTCCGGATTGCGAGTTTGCTCGTGTTCCTAGTGCCAGCCGCGATGTTCTTCGTCACCGCGATGGGTTTCACCAAGAGCGCCGGGTATTGGATCGTCGCCTTCGGGGCGATTGGATTCTACCTGCCGCAGATCGTGCTCTCGCTCTTGCGTAGCTCGCGGCAGATGGAAATTTTCCTGACGCTGCCCGATGCGCTCGACTTGTTGGTGGTGTGCGTGGAGTCCGGTTTGGGCCTCGATGCCGCGATGCGAAAAGTCACCGACGAGATGAAGAATCACGCGAAGGTGATGACGGAAGAATTGTCGCTGGCAAACCTGCAACTTCAGATGGGTCGCCCGCGGCGCGAAGTGCTGCACGACCTCGGCGTACGAACGGGCGTCGATGATGTCCGCAGTTTGGCGGCGATTCTGATTCAGGCAGACCGTTTCGGTTCGAGTATTGCCCAGGCGTTGCGCGTTCAATCGGATTCGATGCGAACAAAGCGACGTCAAATAGCCGAAGAGAAGGCAGCCAAGACCGCGGTGAAGCTAATCTTCCCGCTTGTACTGCTGATCTTCCCCGCAGTGTTCGTGGTACTGGTCGGCCCGGCGGCCATCCAGATTTACCGCCAGCTGCTGTCCAAAACCCCAGGGGGTTAACCCCCGACCGCGAGCAGGACGCTCGCCGGTGTTCAAGGAGGAATGCGATGAAGGGATTCATTCGGTTGGCGTCGGCAGTGGCCGTTGCCGCCAGCGGGTTCGGAGCCATCGGTTGCACCGGCGATGCCGGCGAACGATACCGCAACTATGCCGACCCGAGTTGGCCCGACCGCTACAGTTCCGTGGCGCGGGCCGAAACTCTTGCCCCCTTCCAGGCGCAAGCCTCGAACGGGGCGGTCCTCGATCAAACCGTCTGGAATTACCACTTCGAAGTGGGTTCGGACAAACTGACCGCTGCCGGTCTGGAAAAACTCGATTACCTCGTCCGTCGCCGTCCGGCCCCGGACTCGAAGGTGTACGTGCAAGCGTCGCGTGATATTGCGTACGACGGGGCCACCCCGGAGAAATTCGCCGACGCGCGTCGCGATGTCGATCAACGTCGTGCGAGTTCGGTCTTGAAATACTTGAACGCGCAAACCGCCGGCCACCCGATGGCCTTCGAAGCGCAAATCATCGATGCCGCCGATCCGGGCTTCGGTGCGCAGTACCCGGCGAACTCGATTCGCAGCCTCGTGGGCCAGTATAAATCGGGTATCACCGGTTCTGGCGGCAGCAGTGGTGGTAGCGGTGGTGGCGGCCAGCAAAGCGGTGGCGGCCAAAGTTCCGGTGGTGGTGGCGGCG
>JAYSYI010000201.1:0-1944 GCA_043727665.1 Limnoglobus sp.
AGCGACCATGCACCTTCGCTATTTGATGCTCGCCGCCGCGGCGACTTTCGCGATGTTCCTTGCGACGGCGTTTGCCGCGCCGGGCGATCCTCCGGGCGCGAAAGCGGTCGAACTTCCGCTGACGCGCGTCGTGCTGTTTAACGCCGGTGTCGGGTACTTCCAGCGCGATGGCGCAATCGATGGCAACGCCCGCATCGAGATGCGATTCCCCGAGCAAGATGTCAACGACCTGCTAAAAAGCCTCATTTTGGAGGATAAAGCGGGCGGTAAGCTGAAGGCCGTCACCTACGACGGCAAACACCCGATCGACGTGACGCTGAAATCGTTTGCCGTGGACCTCACGGAAAATCCCGGTATCGCGCAACTGCTGGTGCAAGTTCGCGGTGAGAAAGTCGAAGTGACCGACAAGCAAGGTACGATCACCGTCGGCTTGATCGTCGGCGTCGAAAAGCCTACTCCGAATGACGGCACACATCCGGCCACTGTTGATGGCGAACAACTGAACATACTCGCCCCCGATGGTTTGCAATCGGTCTCGCTTTCGAAGTTGCGGAAAATTAAATTGCTGAAGCCCGAACTCGAAGCCGAGTTCCGCAAGGCGCTCGAAGTGCTGGCCTCCGCACGCGGCGCATCGAAGAAAACCGTCGTCGTCGCGTTCGATGGCAACGGTCGGCGAAACGTCAAAGTCGCGTACGTAACCGAAGCGCCGATGTGGAAGGCCACGTACCGTTTAACGCTCGGTGACAAGGACAAAGCGCAGGCCGCGCTGCAAGGTTGGGCGACCGTCGAGAATACGACCGATGAGGACTGGACCAACGTCAAAGTCGGCCTCGTCGCCGGTCGGCCGATGGCGTTCGAGATGAACTTATACGATCCGCTGTTCGTGCCACGGCCAACGGTCGAACCCGAGCTATTCGCATCGCTGCGGCCACCGGTGTATCAGGGCGCGATCAATAACACCGCCAACCCACAAGGCGGAATTGGCAACGCCGCAGGTGGCCAAGGTGGGTTCGGTGGCGGGGGATTCGGTGGCCAAGGTGGTGTGATCGGTGTTGGTGGTAGCCAACTCGGCTTCCAGGGCGGTAACGCTGGCAATTTTAATTTCCAAGGCGGTAACTACCGCGCTTCGACACGCGAACTGCTCGGGCCACGGCTGTCGAACCAGGACTTTGCGGCCCGTGTGAACGGCGAGGCCAAACCGGAAGCGAAAGCCGCAGCGGGGCCGAAGCTTCTGAGTGCGGCGGCGGCGATGTCGCTCGGCGATCATTTCGAGTACGCCATCGAAGACCCCGTCACGCTGCCACGTCTGAAATCGGCACTGCTGCCGATCGTCTCCGATAGCCTGGACTGCAAGCGAGTCAGCATTTTTAACGAACGCGATGGGATTAAACACCCGCTACTCGGGCTGCGACTCACGAACAAAACGAAGCGCAATCTCGCGCAAGGGCCGATGACCGTTTACGATAACGACACCTTCGCCGGCGATGCCCGCGTGCCCGACACCGCCCCCGGTGAAACGCGGCTCGTCAGTTACGCCATCGATTTGAACACGGAAGTCGTGCCAAAAGTGACGCGTGCCAACGCCGTGATCGAACTCGCGAAAATCGTCGGCGGGCTTCTCATCGTGAACGAAAAGACTCGCATTACCACGCGCTATCTCATCCGCAACCGTGGTCCGAGCGAACGCACCATCATCGTCGAACATGCGATCCGCGGCGGCTGGAAGTTGTTCGCACCCGAGAAGCCGATGGAAACGTCCCGCGATATGTACCGCTTCGAAGTCGTCGCAAAATCGAACGAAACCGTCACGCTCGAAGTCCTCGAAGACTCGCCGACCGCAACGAATACGAACCTGACTTCGATTAGCGAAGAGGCACTGCGATTCTACGTTGCCGCCGCCGGTACGGGGCCAGCGATCAAGCAAGCCCTCGCGAAAGTTCTCGA
>JAYSYI010000202.1:0-6110 GCA_043727665.1 Limnoglobus sp.
GTACATCATTTCCGGTTTGCGGACTACCGTCAACCGGAATACCCTGAACTGCCACGACGATAGCCGAGCTTGTCCCAACGTGGCCGAACAACCGCTACCACCGAAACTGCCCGTTCCAGCAGAACGGGTCTGCCTTTCCAGCGTTGGTGAAAAACTATCCGAAAACCGGCATTTGGTGCGCGATTCGTTGGCGTTCTGGTATTGACCGGGTGGTAGACCCCGCTATCGTCCGCCCAACTTTGCGACACGTTCGTGCGAAGCGCCGTTGGGGAACGGAACCGCGCCCGTATGGCGACGGTCCCGGATCGGGGTTGGGGAACCTCAGGTACGGGGACAGGTCGCTTTCGGGCAGATACAGGGGGATGCGGCACATGCGTTACAGTTCGATCGGGAGAATGTTACTTGTCACTGCCGTGGCAATCTCCAGCTCGGTGACAGCCCGAGCACAGTTCGACGACTACTCCGTACCGGGGCGACCGGAAATCATCGCGCCGTTACCGACGGGGAACCCGAGCGGGAATGGGTTCTTCGTGAACTCCTCATTCGTGATCCTCACGCAAACCTTTGCGCTAGGCAAGCAAGATATTGCCGTCCGCGGGTTGCTGGACTCGACCGGGGCATTAACGGGGGCACCCGGAACGCTGATCGGCAGCGGTCGCGTCGCGTTATCGACCGAACAGTTCGGTCGTCGCAGCTTTCAGCCCGGTTACAACATCGGCTTCGGGTACAAGTTCGATAACGGCGTTGCCGTTTACGCGAACTTCACGCAGACGACTCGCCAGAAGTATTCGGCAGGAGCCTCGCTGGTACCGCCGTTCTTCCGGGGGAGTGCCGACCTTTCGGATACCTTCCTGACGTCGCCCGTCTTCAACTTCCCGCCGGACTATTCCGGGCCGGACTTCAAGACGACCTTCGACACGAACCCGGCGTTTACAACCGGGAACTTCTATGGCATCTGGAACGGTGCCAGCGTGATGGACATCCAGTTCGACCAAAGCTTTACGCAAGGCGAAATGGGTGCCCGCGTGCCGATCCTGCAAACGGAGTACTCGCGGGTGTATGGCCTCGCCGGTGCCCGTTACGCCTGGTTCCTGGAACGATTTTACTGGCGAACGGTCTCGTTTGACTTGCGTGGACGGGCGTTTCCTTCGGACTCGGCCGAGTATAAGAACACGCTGTCGCAACGCATGTACGGCCCATACCTCGGCTGCGGCCACGAGATTTACCTCGGCAAGCGATTGTCGTTCGGACTCGACCTTACCGGTTCCGCGCTGATGAGTATTACGAAGGAACGCGTCAAGTACGAACTCGGCGACCATACGACGCAGGCGAAGCGATCGCGTAACGAATTCAACATCGTTCCGAACGTGAACGCCGACTTCAACCTAATGTGGTACCCGATTGAAGGCGTGCAGATGCGTGCTGGGTACACGTTCCAGTCGTACTTCAACACCCGTTACATGAAGGAACCGGTCGCCTTCGACTTCGGTGCCCTCGACCCGGCGTACTCCACACGAGCTTACCGGTTCGTGTCGGGTGTGAACTTCGGCGTCGGGTTCTTCTTCTAAACGAAGAGGTTCCCACTGTTCCCCTGGGGTCGCTCCCGTCCGACGACCGGCACAAATGTGCCGGTCCGATACGGGACGACCCTGTTAAGAGTTCGGGGGACCGATTGCCGCGCCAGACTCTCTGACTACGATACCCCACGTGGAATTGCGGCGAACCATACCGGTTCGGCCAAAGGTATCCGTGCGTCAGACCAAGGAGCGAGCATGGCCGAGGGGCGTGATGAGGCAACCGCCTACGGGGGACCGAAACCCTACCTCTGGACGGAAATCTTCCGTTGTTTCGGGGTCGCTCTCGACCCACGTAAGCTGCTGATTGCCGCAATCGGCATCCTGGTGATGTCGCTAGGCTGGCACTTACTTTCGCGAATCTTCAACTACGCGGCTCCCATTCGCACGACGTCCGAATACGCGACCGACACAATTGCCAAAGATTACAAAGACAAGAAAAAAGCCGCCGGTGTCGACTACACCAACGAAGACTTCCAGATCGAAGCCGACAAACGCTTCGAACGCGACTACGCGAATTGGAAACTCCTGAACGGACTCGCTGGCCCCGATGGCCGCCTCCGGACGATGCCCTGGTACGAGTACCGTGGGCCGAACCCGTATCTCTTCGTCACCGATCTGCTCGGCGGGTCTTCCGTCGAACGCCAAGCCTCCGTATCCGACTTTGTCTCGTCGACCGTGCCCGTGCTCGTCGAACCCCTTGCGAAACTGCTGATCCCGGTCATCAAGTTCCTCGACTCCGATGCGAGTAGCACCACGCGGTTGTACTTGTTCCTCGTCGTGTTGTGGAGCCTCATAACCTGGGCGTTCTTCGGCGGGATCATCACGCGAATCGCGGTCGTACAACTCAGCGGCAAGGACCGCATCTCGTTCATGCAAGCGGTCAAGTTCGTGACGAACCGCTACCTGGCGTACTTCCTTTCGCCAGTCATTCCGTTCGGCATCGTCACGATCATCGTGATCGGCCTCGCAATCGTTGCGATGATCGGCCTCATTCCGTGGATCGGCGAGTTCCTGATCTACGGCATCGGCTTTCCGCTCCAGCTGATCGGCGGCGTGATGATGGCGATCTTGCTCATCGGCCTCATCGGCTACCCGATGATGTACACGACGCTTAGTGCCGAAGGCAGCGATACCTTCGACGCGCTCAGTCGATCCTACAACTACGTATTCCAGGCCCCGTGGCATTACCTTTGGTATTCGTTCGTTGCAGTCATTTACGGTGCCGCCGTCACGTTCTTCGTTGTGTTCGTTGCGTCTTTGATGGTGTACCTCGGTAAGTGGGCCATCACGCAAGCCCCGCTCAGCGAGACGACGAACCAGAAGCAGCATTACCTGTTCGCGTATGCACCAGAGTCGTTCGGCTGGCAGGAACTGTTCCTTCGCGGAACCGAAATCGCCAAGGTGAAGAAGCCGATCACGCTCGAAGATGGCCGCACGATCATGCACTACACCGACGCCAACCCCGTCGAAGCCGGTCGCTACATGGGTAGCTACTCGGTATCGAACAAGGTCGGCGCGGCGATGGTGACATTCTGGCTCTGCCTCGCGTTCATGCTCATGCTCGGCTTTAGCTATAGCTTCTTCTGGACCGCCGTCACGATGATCTACCTGCTCATGCGGAAGAAAGTCGACGAGATCGAAATCGACGAAGTCTACCTCGAAGACGAAGAGCCACAGGCCCCGTTGGTACCACCCACGCCACCGAAGCCCACCGCTCCAACCACCGCAACCTCGCTGCCAATGGTGACGGCACCCGCACCAATCCCAGCACCAACGAGCTTCAAGGGGCCAGTTGGTTCCGTCGCGCCCGCACCGGTCATGACGGCACCCGCACCGGTCGTGACGCCGCCCGTTCCGCCGACGCCAACCGATGACAAGGTGTAATGTTCCCACGCCGGGTGCGCCGCAACGCACACCCGGTTTTCTGCACGGTGACCGATGCCCCGGCAAGTCATTCTCTTCACCGGACCGTGGGCCGATCTGCCCATCGAAACGCTCGCCGCCAAGGCGAGCGAATGGGGCTATCAAGGACTCGAACTCTGCTGTTGGGGCGACCACCTCGAAGTGCAACGCGGCACGGCCGACGATTCGTACGGCTCCGAAAAACTCGATATACTCTCCCGGCACGATCTCCAAGTGCCGATCATCGCGAATCATAAAGTCGGCCAAGCGGTCAGCGATATTATCGACGAACGTCACAAGTCGCTCGTGCCAGATTACGTCTGGGGCGACGGCAAACCGGCGGGCGTGCAGCAACGCGCCATCGAAGAAATGGCGGCGACGTTCCGGCTCGCGGAGAAGCTCGGCGTCACTGTCGTCAGCGGATTCACCGGCTCGTCGATCTGGTCCTACGTCACCGGTTACCCAGCGGCGCGTCCGGAGATTATCGCCGACGGACTCAAGCGATTCGCCAAACAATGGCACCCGCTGCTCGACATCGCCCGCGATGTTGGCGTGCGTTACGCCTTCGAGGTTCACCCCGGCGAAATCGCGTTCGATATTCACTCCGCCGAAGCTGCACTCGATGCCCTGAACGGCCGCGAAGAGTTCGGCTTCACCTTCGACCCGAGCCACATGCACTGGCAAGGTGTCGATCCCGTCGAGTTCTTGCGCCGCTTCCCCGACCGCATCTATCATGTGCATATTAAAGATGCCACGCTGACGCTGAACGGGCGTTCGGGCTTGCTCGCAGGCTACTGGCCAAGTGGCGATCCGCGACGCGGGTTCCAGTTCCGTTCGCCTGGCCGGGGTGGCATCGATTGGGAAGCGATCATCCGCGCGCTGAATGAAATTCGCTACGACGGCCCGCTGTCGGTTGATTGGCACGATGCCGGGATGGACCGCGAGTTTGGGGCATCCGAAGCGTGTCAGTTCATCAAACGCCTGGACTTCGAACTCCCCGCACACAAACGCTCCGCGTTCCGAGGCTAAGCGATGCGGTTGTACTTCCCGGACAAGTCCACCATCGACGCGTTGCGGCGAATCTGGACGGATCGCTACGTCCGTGTGAAGCCCGGTGTGCGAGCGGATTTACTGCGTTTCGGGGGGAAAGTCGGCCGCGTGATTACCATCAACTACAACGGGAAAGCCGTCGTCGACTTCGCCGATGGCGCGTGGTACGACATTGGCAATTTCGAAACCGTGTTAGAATTCCTAAGCAAAGACGACGTACTCAAAACGAACTACGACGCCACCGCGAACAGCGCACAGGCCCACCCAACCCGGCAAAGTTGAGCGACCGAACCACCATGATTTTGCTCATCGATAACTACGATTCGTTCACGTACAACCTCGTTCAGCGGTTCGGGGAGATCGACCCGACACTGCCGATGGTGGTGCATCGCAACGACCGCATCACGATGGAAGCGATAGCAGAGATGAAGCCGACGCACGTGATCATTTCGCCGGGGCCGTGTACGCCGAAAGAAGCGGGTATCTCGAACGATGTGATGAAGCAATACGCCCCGACGATTCCGGTTCTCGGCGTCTGCCTGGGGCACCAATGCATCGGCCACAACTACGGCGGCGAAGTCATACGCAACGTGCGGATCATGCACGGGAAAGTCTCGCCGATCCATCACGATGGCCGCGGCCTGTTTGCGGGCGTGTCGAACCCGTTCGACGCGACGCGCTACCACAGCCTCGTTATTAAGCGAGAAAGCTGGACGAATCCCGACTTCGAGATCACCGCCTGGACCGCCGAAGGCGAGATTATGGGCGTTCGCCACAAAACCTGGCCGCTCCACGGCGTGCAGTTCCATCCCGAAAGTTTCCTCACGCTCGAAGGCCCCAAGTTGCTTGCAAACTTCCTCGCCCTCGCCCCGATCCGCTGAGACGATCACCATCTCGTTGCCACCGCAACGTACAATCCCCTGTGGCACTCTCCACGATTGCGGCGGTTTCGAAGAAGGAACGAATGGGATCCGATATTGCAAATGCGGGCAACGGCACGAGCCGCGAGCTTTTGAAATTGGCTGCACCGTTGATCTTGGCAAACAGCTTCACGACGATTCAGTTCACCGTCGATCGCGCGTTTCTCTCGCAATACGACCCGGATGCGATGGGCGCTTCGATGCCCTCCGCGATGGTGTTCTGGCTGTTCTTCACGCTCATTCAAGGCACGGCGGGGTACGTCAGCACGTTTGTGGCGCAATACACGGGTGCGGGGCGGCCGTTGCGGATCGGCCCGGCGGTCTGGCAGGGGATCTATTTCAGCGTCGTCGCCGGTTGCGTTTTCTGGGTGTTGTGGCCGCTCGCGCCGTACCTGTTCGACACGTCGATTACGCATCATGCACCGAAGTTGGCCGCACTCGAAACCGCGTTCTTTCGCTCGCTCTGCCCCGCGGCGTTACCGATGGCGCTGATTGCGGCACTAACGGGATTCTTCGCGGGTCGCGGCGACACGTGGACGGTGCTTGCCATCAATGCGTTCGGCACGTTCGGTACGGTGTTCTTCGATTACGCCATGATTTTCGGGCATTTCGGCTTCCCGCAACTCGGCATCGTCGGGGCCGGGTGGGCGACAGCGATTGG
>JAYSYI010000203.1:0-6103 GCA_043727665.1 Limnoglobus sp.
GGTTCTAACCGAAGGTACGAATCGCGTCAACGGGAATAAGCAGGGGGATTCGTGCGGAGTTTGCGGGTCGTATTTGCGATGGATATCTGCTCGTGGCGAAAGCGGATCGACCCGATGCCGTCGCGTGTCGATGAGGAATGGGACGAATGCAACCGATATGCGGGGTATCTGTGAAGAGGCGTACCGCAGGTTTGATACTGCTCGTCGGTTTGCTCGGTTGCGGGAAATCCGAACCGGTTGCGCAATCGACGGTGCGCGGTCGCGTGCTCTTCCAGGGTCGCGCACTCGCCGGGGGCACCATCGCGTTCACGCCGCACCCGGAACGCGGCCCGCCGGGCAAATCCGCCATCGCCACGCTCGACAATAACGGCGAATTCCGTTTGAAGAGCGCAGGCACCGCGTACCTTGCCGCCGGTTGGTACCGCGTCGCCGTCGCAGAAGCGGCCTCCGCCGATGCGGGTTACACGTCCACGTTCCCAATGGAACTCAGTCGCCCCGACAAATCCGGCCTCGACCGCGAAGTGATTGCCGGCCGCGAGAACGTCTTCGAATTCGACGTGGAACTTCGGTAGTTGTCGCGCCCTAATCGGCACGATCCGTGCCTGCATCACTTTCCTACGTTTCGCATCTCTCCCCATCCCGCGTTCTTGACTTGCGTTCGGCGCACCAGCATTTACAATCTGAGTAGAATGACACAATTATCCGACACCTCGAATCGATCCATGCTCGGCATGTGAGGCTAACATGGCGCAGACGTACACGCTCGAAGAAGCCGCCCAACGACTGAGCGTGCCAGTCGAAGAATTCAAACGCCGCCTGAAAACCGACTGGAAAACGATCCGTTCGTTTCGCGATGGCCCGACGCTCCGGTTCCGCGCCGCCGACATCGACGAACTCGCCCGCTCCCTCGGCGAAGCGAGCGATCCGGGTCTACAACTCGGGAAGCCAGGTTCGGCTCCCACGTCATCGAACGAATTTTTACTGCCCGACGATCTGTCGCCACTCGATGGCTCGAGCGACGATATTTTCTCCGTCGCCGCCGGTGATTCGGGTAAGTCCAAGAAGCCGAAATCGGGCTCGGATAGCGATGTGCGTCTGGAACGAACTGGTGCGGTCGATAACGAAGATAGTTCCGAACTGAACATGCTGACTGAGGAAATTTCGCTCGACCTGAGCGGACCGGGTAGTAGTGCGATTCTGCGTTCGGGTGGCAGTGGCGCGCGGCTCGGCGGGCCGAAATCCGGCCCGAATTTATCGGGGCCTGCTTCGTCGACCAAGATCCCCGGCCCGCCCGCTTCCAACGACCTTATGGGCGGCGACAGCAGTAGCGAATTCGAACTGAGCCTCGATGCCGATAGCGATTCGTTCGAGTTACAACTCAACGACGACGCCAGCGAGGAAATCGATCTGGGCGGCTCGGCCGAACGCGCCGTGCCGGGCCGCAAAGGCCAGAGTGGCATCAACCTCGGCAAGCCCGCCGACAGTGGCGTTTCGCTAGAGAAAACCGAAGACGACGATTCGGACGACTTCGAATTATCGCTCGATCCCGAACCCGAAACGCCATCATCGCGTAAGTTGGCCGGCCCGAAAAGCGTTAAGGTTCCTCTCCAGCAATCGGCCGACTCGGACAGCGAATTCGAACTGACGCTCGACGACAATTCGGGCATCACCGATAGCCTCGTTCACTCGTTGCAAGATCCTTCCGACGAACACGATAAAGGCGACATCTTCGAGACGGACTTCGAACTTCCCGTAATTGCCGACGATGCCGATTCCGGCTCGGAAGTCGTTGCGGTCGAGTCGTCGGATACCGATCTCGAAAACTCGGACTTCGATTTGGCGCTCGACGAATCGGACATCGAAGGCGACGACGACAGCGCGAGCCAAGTCGTGTTGCTCGACGACGAACCCGAATTGGAAACGCCGAAGAAGGGCCGCGGACGTGGCCTCGCCGGTGCCGCTGTGGGAGCCGCCGCAGTCGGTGCCGCCGCCGCTGCGGCACGCAAGAAGAAAAAGAAATCGAGCGACGACGATGATGTCGAACTCGGTAGCGACGAACTCGAAACCGGCGATTCGGCTAGCGGCGCACTCCGTGGTGTCAGCCGTCGCACGCAAGACGAAGACGACGAAGATGCCACGCCGACACGCGGCGGTTACGCCCCGCCATCGAAGTGGGGTCCACTTCCGGCGATCGTGCTGCTGCCGTGCTTGTTGCTCACGTTCCTCGGCGGGATCATGTCGTTCGATTTGCTGAAGGGCATGTGGGGTTACCACCAAGGCTCGAAGCCAACGGGTGGCCTCGTCCGCGAGATCGCCAAAGCCCTCGACATGGACCCGAAAGATTGATCGGTTATAACAAGCATTAGCAAGAGGGCACCCCTTTGGATGCCCTCTTTTCGTTGACACCCATTTCCGGCGACGCGATCCTCCACAACGTGGAATAGTCGTGTTTCAAAGACTCATCACGACCTTCCCTCGCTAGCGCGTCGGGCTAACAAGATCGGAATTGGCCTGACGATGATGCCATCTGTAGATGACCACCCTCGCAGCCCTGTTCCACGTTAGCCCAGCGGTTTTCCTTCCGACGTCCCGCAAGCCGCAATAAACGAATTCCTAACGCCCACGGACGACCGTCCATGGGTAGTTCCAAAAACTGTTAAGAGTAAATTGCGTATGTTGTGAATAATTATTACGTTGGCCGTAAAAGGCGCACGGATGGCGAACGATAGAACGATCACGGCGAAATCGCTGCTACTGGCCTTTCTCGAACTTCGCAGGATGTCTCCCGAGTTCGCTGACTGGACTGAGGAGCGATTGGCCGATAACCCGCCACGTTTGTTCCGGCTGCGTCAGTTGGTCGCTATGTTTCGTGCTTTCGATCTCCCTTGGGATCCTGCGTCGTTCATCAAGGGCAAATTTATTCTTCCGGATCAGTCCCGTTACTCCCTTGTGTTCTCCAGGCTCGTGGCTGAGATGCGGAAGGGGTTGAGCGACAGGTGTAATACCCAACAGCTGCACTCATTTTTCGACATACTGTACGAATATCGAGAGCAGGTGGATGGCGTTCTGTCATTCAGTAGCGGCGTTATGGAAGCGAGCGGGTTGTACATGCATGCTCACCACAAAGCCAACGAACTGAACGGGGTGATTCAAGGCAATATCGCGATCATCGACGATATTTTGGTGGCACTCATCAGCCCAGAGGCAGTGGCGTTCTCGGTCAAACAATTGACGCAAGACTTCTCATATCCCGACGTCGATTTGTCCGAAATCGAATTGGAATGGTGGTAAAAGTCAGGCGGTACCAGCGTGGATTTGGTGATTGTTCACAATATGCGATTGAAATTCAACATTCAAAATCGCCGTGTTTCTGAAAGTACCTTATGAACAAGCCACTTCTTGACCGAAGCCAATATGGGCCACCGGAGCACTTCGACGACTTGATTCGGAACTACCGTAGCTCGTCACGATATATACCAACCGCTCTCGAATCGCATTTGTTTGAACTTGCAGGACATAAATGCACGATTTGTCACGCGCCCTGGTTGGAGATTCATCACATAAAAGAACTTTGTGATGGAGGCCTGACAGAGTACGAAAACCTGATTGTTCTCTGCCCAAACTGTCATACTCGCGTGCATGCAGACGGAATTCCAAAGAGTGAGGAACTCCGACACTACAAGGTCAAGCAAGAAATTGCGTATGAGCTTCCCATTCTGAGCAAACTAACATCTGATGAACGTGACTTCTTAAATTTAGTCGAGGGCAAAGAAGATGTTGAAAAAATCGTATTTTCTCAGCGGGTTTGGAAAGAAGTGAATGCTTCAACTACAGACGAAGCCGTTGAAAAATTCAGACGAGAAGTTGGTCTTTTCGAATTGCAGGTGTCCGGGATGGTTTCGGTTGACGTGGAGGACGTAATCGGAATCCTCGAAGGAGTTACCACGTCTGTTTCCCTCCGCATCAAGCTCACAGGTAAGGGCTTGAAATGGCTTCGATACCTCAAATCGACTTCGCTCATGCCCTGTAATTCCAATTGATAGTAAACAGAGGACACCGAACGATCGCGAGTGTCGGTTATATTCTTCGATCCTGAAAGGATCTCTCACGTAGCCCATGGTGATACCATGGGAGGGAGCCGCACTCATCAGCGTCGCAACCTCTCGCTGACTGGTTTTTAAGGGTATTTGCCCTGCGTAAAAACAACCGAGGGCACCCCCGTGGGTGCCCTCTGATCTATCTCGCATGTTTCTGTTCCGCTTACTTTTTCATGTTCGTTGGGCGAACCATTACGAGTGCGCCGTTGAAGCCGGGGACTGAGCCGCGGACGAGAATCAGGTTGTTCTCGACGTCGATCTTGATGACCTTCAAGTTGCGGATCGTCGTGCGGGTGTTGCCGTACTGACCGGCTCGCTTCAGACCCTTCTTCGGACGACCCGAACCGCGGTTACTCGCCAACGACGACGTCGAACCGGCTTGACGGTGGACCTTCTTGGCACCGTGTGCGGCGGGCAGACCATCGAAGTTGTGCCGCTTCATAACGCCCTGGTAGCCGCGGCCCTTGGTGGTGCCGATGACGTCTACCGACAGCACGCCTTCGAACACGTCGGCCACTTTCAGGATGTCGCCGACTTTGTGCGTGGGGACTTCGCTGAGGCGGAATTCGCGAATGTGGCGTTGCGGTTCGACGTCGGCCTTCGGGGAAATCGCGACGCCGGCCTTCTGGCGTTTTTCCTTCCGCTTCGATGCCAACTTCGATGCGACGTGGCCCTGTTCGGAGCGAATCGCGTTCTTACGGGGTTTGTCTTTGAAGCCGAGTTGGATGGCGATGTAGCCATCTTTATCGGGACTGCCGTCCTTGATTTGAAGCACGGGACACGGACCGAGTTCGATGACGGTGACCGGTTCTGCGTTACCATTTTCGACGAACACTGCCGTCATCCCGACCTTGAAGCCGAGTAAACCGAGGGCCATGAAAGGCCTCCTAATTGAGTCGCAACCCGGCCGACATGCATTCGACGGACGTTCCGCCACGCATCAGTCGGGATCCAAATCCGGGTGCAATCGTTGAATATACGGTTCACCGCGAAGGTGGCCAGTGATCGATTGACGTGCCACGCGGTGGCGGTTCCGGTATCATTTGGGTAATGCGATTGTCCTTCACGCACCGAGGCCCCGATGATACCGATTTTTGCATTTAGCCTGAATGCGGCGCGGCTGGCGCAACTCGTCGTCAACATCTTTGCGGTGGCGGGTGGGTTCCTCGTCGGCTACTTTCTCACGATACTCGTCGGCTGGTTGCTCGAACGCTTCCTGTTCAAATTTAAGGCCGCACCGGGCGTCCACAAGATCGCACGAACGTTCGGTGGCATCGCGCTGGCCGTGCTGGTGGCGATGATCGTCTTCGGGCACGGCATCGGCTGGAACCTGTTCGGCGGTGGGGGCGATGGCGATGGTAACGGCGAACCCGGTAGCCAAACGACACCCGCCGCAGGGGCGACGAACCCGACGCCTGGCGACAATCCGATTGCGACGCCGGTGCCGACCGCCCCGAAAGCGATCCCGACGACGCAAGAACGTATCCGCATCACGATCCTCGGCGGGCGCGATGTGAAAGATGCGAAATTTTACCTGATCGACGATGAACCGTCGCCACGCACTTTCGCGGAAGTGAAAGCGGCCGTGCAGAAGAAAAAAGAAACGACGACGAAGCCATTCGGGTTGGAACTGCGGTTCGCCGGTCAAAATGCAATCGTGGCGAATCATGGCTCGGTGCTGCAACTCGCGACGTGGGCACGCGAAACTGCCGGTTTGACCGTGACATTCCCGGCGGAAACACCGTAAACTGTCACGGAGTTGCCCCCGACACGGTCTCAATGAGTCTGCCAGGTTATGCCCGTCACGCCGCCGCGAATCGTGTTCTTCGGCCTGCCGCGAACCGGCAAGACGGGGTTGCTCCATGCGTTTCTCGGCACGGTGCCACTCGCGTCGGTCGAGTCGCATCAACAGCCGGAAGTAACGCCGCACATCGACCCGAACGCGCCGTGCATTTTGTGCGATGTCGATGGATTTTCCGCGAGTCAACTCATCGAAGATCCCTCGC
>JAYSYI010000204.1:0-1937 GCA_043727665.1 Limnoglobus sp.
CACGCCGAGCACGAACCCCGGCGACGTGTCGCATTCGAACAGCAAATCGGTACCGAACGACACCGTCTGCCCGGCGAGTGTCATCGTGTGGGAAAGCGCGTTCCGCGCGGGGGCGAAGTAGCGGGCGTCGTAAAATTCCTTGTAGTTCGGTAGGTAGGTTTTCGGGACGATGCCGAGTAACCTTCCGCCGCGAAAGATGGCCGCGCAGTTGAAGACCATGCCATCGAGCGACAGCGGCAGCCCGACGATACCGACGCCGCTGAAGCACATATCAGCCGCCGAAAGCAGTGTTTCGAGGGCGTTTTCCGCAGATCGTAGAAGTGTCGGCTGGTGGAACAGATCGTGGCACGTGTAACCCGTCAGCCCGCATTCGGGGAAGACCACGACGCGTACGCCATGCTCCTCGGCATCGCGAAGCAAGTCAAGCGTACGCTCGGTATTGAACCGGCAATCCGCCACGCGGAGTTCGGGCACAGCCGCGGCCACGCGAAGAAACGATAACATCGGCATGGTTCGCTCGGGCGTCGGAGTGAGACAGCTAAGATTCTTCCACAACATTTTAGAGAGTATCTCTGAAATCCGGTGAAAAACCCGACATCCCATCGCGCCGCGTGGCCACTACCGGTTCATTGCCGTCAGGATTTCGAGCGTCAGGCGACCCTGGATCGACTCGTCGAGATTGAGGTTTTCGATCGAAGAGAATTCTTGCACGTACATGCCGACGACTTTTTGCAAATCTTGCTTCGGTAGTTGGCTGAGGTCGTTGACGCCGGCGGCGGCAAGTCGCGTCACGAGGCGTTCGATCACGCGCTGCTTGAGTCGCTCGAACGGATCGGGCAATCGGGCAGACAAACTACTCGATGATCCACCCGCCCCCGGCCGGGTTGTGGCGTTGAAATTGATGCTGCCCGATGTCGGGGCCGGGGGCGCGGGAAACGAACCCGACGAGGGAGCTGAGATTGCCCCCGATTTCGCGTTCGGCATTGCGATCGTGCCCGATGCCGCTTTGGCCACGACCGTCGGCACGCTGCCCCGCGTAAATACCGCAAGTGGCGGTTGCTCCAAGATTGCGGGCGGCAAAATGCCCACGACGCGGAACCCGTTCGGCAGTGTCGCATCGTAACCCGATGGTACCGCCGAGGTGCGGAGCGGGTCGTGTTCCGCAAACCCAGCGAGCACCTGACGATAAAGATCCGCATCGCGAAATTGCACGCTCGTCGGTAGCCACGATTCGCTCTTGCGGCTGATGACCTGGTTGAACGCCATCGTCATGAATTCGGTCACAGACTCATCGCGAAACAACTCTTCAAGCGGGCCGAAACCTTGCGACTGGGCGAGAATTTCATCGACGAACTTATCGCGGTCTTCGCGGCCCATCGTCGGCGCGTCTTGGTCCAATAACTGATCGATCACCCGACGCGCATCTTGTCGCAACAACGATAACGGCTTGAACCGCGACTTCGCCAAATCGATCCGCTCTGCGAGCCGCGTCGCGGCGCGTTTGCGAAGGTCTTCGCGTGCGGTCGCCGGGCTTCTCATGGGTCGCGGAAGCAACCGGGATATCGAAGGATCGTTCATCATCATCTGACCGGATCCCCAAACGAACAGAACAGTCGCATGAGAAAGATAGAACGCAATTCAGCGACCGACCGAACGCAACACGAAAGCGATTGCCAAACCCGTCGCCAGAATCACCCCCATCGCCAACCCGATCAGCTGCAGTAGTTGCCAACGATTTTCATTTTTTACTGGCACACGATGCGGCCGAGTGCGGGTGCTGATCGGCGTTTGCGAATCGACCGAATATCCGCGTGTGATTTCACTTTCGGTGTCGCCTTCCAAGGCAAACGGCGATACGTCTTCGAGCGGCACTGTTGAGGCGATTTGTGAGTGAAAACCGGCCTGACCCGAAGCAGCATACGGGGCGATCCGCTCGA
>JAYSYI010000205.1:0-1935 GCA_043727665.1 Limnoglobus sp.
CCGCCAGTCGCCACGACTGGGCCGGTCGTTTATCCTTCATCCGAAATGAAGCCGGGCATCGCTAAGTAACTTCCATAAACCGACTTCTATGAAAGTGCCCACGGACAAAAGTCCGTGGGCACACTCATTACGCCTTCGCCACTAGCGATTTGCCCTTTGTCGGCGTTGCTGGCAACTCGGGTTTGGGTTGGCCTTCTCCGAAGAACAAGAGTAGTGGGCTGGCGATATAGATCGACGAGTACGTTCCCACGATCACGCCGACGACCATCACAAACGCGAACAGGTGGACGCCGTCGCCACCGAACCAGTAGAGCACGCCGACCACGAGGAACACCGTCAGCGACGCCAGCACGGTTCGGCTCAGCGTTTGGTTGACGCTGTCGTTAATCATCTTCTCGGTGAGGAGCGGATTCTTGCCGCGTACTTCGCGAATTCGGTCGAACACGACGATCGTATCGTTCACCGAATACCCGATCAGCGTCAGCAGTGCGGCCACGGTTGCGAGGTCGATCTTAAAGTCTTGCAGTTGCAGCACGGTGCCGAACACCGGCAAAATATGCAGGTAGTGGCAGAGTGCAATCGCACCGAGCGTGAAGCACAGATCGTGGATGAGACATAACACCGCGGCGAGGCCGAACGTCCAGCTACCGAAGCGGAACCAGAGGTATAGCAGGATCGCCACCCAACTCGCGATGATGGCGTAGAAAGCCTTGGCTTGCGTGTCCGTGGCGAGTGCGGCATCGAAGGTTTCGAGGCGTTCGGGTACGGGGCGGGCTTCGAAGGTGGCTTTGAAACCGTCGGCGATGCGAACGAGTACGGCACGGTCTTCGTCGGCGTTTGTTGACTCAGCGGCCGCGATACCGATGCCCCCGAGTACGGCAGACACCTTCGCACCATCGGCACGATTTTGGACCGCGTCGGCGAGCGCTTTGAATTCTGAGTTCTTCGCCACATCGAATCGCATTTGCAGGTACTTACCCGATGCGATTTGGCTCTTTCGCTGCTCCGAATCGGTGGGAGCCGCAACGCCTTCCGCAAGGAACGGGCGGCCCGTAAGCGGTTCGCGACCGACGAGGCGGAACTGGCGTTTCATCAGCGATTCGGCGTAGGCCACCGAGGTCGGTTCTTGGAATTCGAGCAACATCGTCGATCCGCTTACCGAGGTCGATTTCAGCTTCACGGTTTCCATCAACGACGCGCCGCTATCGTCGCGTAGAAGCCGGTCGAGCATCACTTGGACGAGTTCTTTTTCTTTTTCCGTCGTACGAATCGTGAACGACTTCGACGTTCCCGTGGCGAGATCGGTGTCCAGGCTCGACACGATCACTTGCTCGACGGAGGCATCGGGCATACTCGACGCACGAACTCGTAGCGATTCGCGTTGCTCTTCCGGCGTATTACCTGCGGGCTTATTCGAAAGCGTCACAACGACTGGTTCGGTTGCGCCTTCGTACAAAATTTTGTACGTGTTTTCGGACCGTAGCGTGCCGACTTTCACCGTGGAATCGGTGTCTTGCATCGCGATGACATCTTTGACCTTCAGCTTCTCGGCCTGCTTCGCATCGGCGAGGAGGTCGAGAATACCGGGCTTACCGCCAGTTGCAGACAGGCCACGTGCTTCCGAGAGGCGACCGCCGTAAACGGTACCACCACGAAAGTCGACGTTCAGGCCGTTGTTACCGCGAACGAGGAACAACCCGAGGCCCGCGAACGTGAGGAACGCCGTCAACGCGAACATCTGCTTGCGGATACCCATGAAGTTGATGTTCGGTCGAGCGAACAATTTCATCGGGCGGAAATCGGTCATCCAGCGTTTCGTCAGCCAGAAGTCGAAGATCAGGCGGGTGACGAACAACGAGGTAAACAAGCTGATAATCAAACCCACGGTGAGGCTGACTGCGAACCCTTTGAGGTTGTCGTTACCGAACACGAACA
>JAYSYI010000206.1:0-6084 GCA_043727665.1 Limnoglobus sp.
AACGTCGGGGTCGATGTGTCCGGTTCCGCATAGCACATCTGCAAGTTGTGCGGCGAAGAACGGCGCGAGCAGCGAACCCTTCGAGCCGAGGCCATTGAAGATGCCGATTCGCGGATAGCCCGGGTGGAAGCCGAGGACGGGGCGGCTTTCGCAGATGATTGGCCGTACAGCCGCAGCGTGATCGATCACCTCGAACGGCAACCGCAGAAACTCGCGCAGACGCGATTCGATTTCGGCTCGCCCGCGCTCAGTCGGTTCGCCATCGAGTTGTTCGCGTTCGTAGGTCGAACCGACACGAAACATCTCCCCTTCGAGCGGCGCGAGCCAGACACCACGGTTGAGGATTCGAGTCTCGCGGAGGTCCGGAATCCGCAGCGTTAGAATCTCGCCCTTCGCGGAATTGAATTGCAACGACGAAAACCACGGGTTCGGCGATGGGTGATACCCCAAGCAAAAGATCGCCGTGCGGGCTTCGACGTTCAGCGGACGGCAGATCACGCGGTCGGCTGACGGTTCGATGTCTGTCGCGAGATCGATATCCACTTCGTGCAACATTCCCGCTTCGCCGAATGCCCGTCGCGAACAGTCGAGATACGCTTTCACGTTCAACTGCGCCGCGGTTGGCATCGCAAAACCGCCGAGTGCATTCGCGAACTCTTGCGGGTTCACGAGCGGTTCGGGTTGTTGCACGAGGCCGCGAAATTCGGTATCGACGCGGTTGGAGAATACGGCACACTCGCGTTCGTTGCGAAACAGCCGTACCATGCCGCGTTCGTGGAAGAACCCTGTCTGCGTTGCGGTTTCGATGGTGCGATAGAAATTTCCTGCGAACGGGCGGAGTTCGGGCCAGCGCCAGCTGAGCGCGAGACGTTTCCCCGTGATTGGCGTCATCAAGCCGGCGGCGATGATTGACGACGAGCGTTTCGTGCCGCGATCGACGATGGCCACGCGCTGTCCGCGATGCATCAGCGACCATGCCAGTGTCGTGCCGGCGAGCCCGCCTCCGATGATGAGAGTGTCGACGGGAGTCATGTTTGGGGTTGCACGATTCTCGGGGGTTGTTATCGCACCATGCAACGAGGGATACCGATGAGACTGCGTGCGTTGGCGATCGTCATTCCGTTCTGTGCAATCGGTTGCAGTACCGCACCGATTGCCAATTTGCTCGACTGCGTGTCGCCGAGTCGGGCACGGCTGCCAGACGATCGCGGTCGCGAGGAACGCCTGGAGGCACCGGATCGTGCCAGACTGCCGCCAATCCCTGACGTGCTACCGGATCGCGATTCGACGCCACGGGTTCGGCCGCGAAACTAGTGGGTCGCACCGAATGACTCCAGCGACTACCCACCCCCCCAATCGTGGACTCATTCCCGAATTTCGGAACCAACCTAACCCACCAACGACTTACGTCCGATTCTAATTGGATTTGCCGTACAAATCGCCGACGTGCGATGCGGTCTCGCGTTCGTTCAACCACTCGGCGACGGTGCGAACCTCATCGGCCATCTTCGATACTTCCGTTCGTTCTTCGCGAATCGTTGCGGCCACTTCGTGCGGCACGGGCAGGTAACCAGCGTCGAACTCTGATGTTAGTTTCCCTTGTAACCTCGCCTGAAACGCATCGCGAATCGCGGGCCAACTGACCGGGAACGCGAACGTAATCAGGATGTGCAATGCCACGAGCACACCGAGCGTGATGTATACCGGCAACAGAATGTGGAAGAACGACGGCGTGAAATCTTCGACGAAGAATCGCCACATCAACAGCGAAATCGTTGCGAGCAAAATGCATTCCGGCAGGTAGTTTGCGAGCAACGTCACGCCGCCACGGAAGAACGCCCGCCCGCCGACAGGAGCCGTCGATTCGCGTTCGACGTCAGCCAGAGACTCAACCAGGCACCGCGAATAGCGTTCGTCCCAGTCGAGTTTCCCTGCGGCTGCGGTCGGCTCGTTGAGTAACGTAAATGGGAACCCACGCTGATCGGCATCGAGCAAAAGCCGGTTCACCAGCGCGGGCGTGCGGCGATCGAGGACGCGCTCCCCGGCGGATCGCGCACAATCGCGTGCGAAAGTCGAAAGATCAATCTGCACATCCTTGACCGGTTCACTGGTGCCAATGCGTGGCACGAATGGCACCCGCATTCGCAGCGTGCTGCCTGCATTTCGCAGTTTTGCGCTGACGCCGAGGTATGCGGCCATCAGCCCGCGAAAGCGTGACTGACCTCGAACGCGGAACTGATGTTCGATCTCTTTTTGATGCGGTTCGAGCGTACTGACGAGTACTTCGGCTCCGATTCGTGCTTCATCGGCTAATACTATCCGCCACGATTCGCGGGTCTTGTCGGCTTGCGCTTCGAGTTCGGGTGGCATCACCGCTTCAACCGCACTCAACAACTGTGCGAGTAACTGACCGACCCCGCGTGCCTTCACCGATTCGATTTCAAGGTATGTGAGGCCACGTTCGAGCCATTCGACCAACTCGGAGAATTGCTCGCCGGGCAGCAGATTCTTCGGGGGAAGTGTCTCGCCGTTTGCCGTGGCATCGAGCCAGAATTGTGCCGTCGTGCGGAACAACTTCGGCGACGCGAAACCTTCTTTCGTGAGGTCCGCGATCAAGTCGTCGTCGGGTCGCACGCCCTTCGCATCGTCTTGCAGGCAGCGGTCCCATTTGTTCATCACGAACGCAAACGCTCGCCGTTGCCGTTGTTCTTTGAACAGATCCCAGCCGATCTGATCGTGATACTTTTCCTGCGAACCGACGTAGAGCACGACATCGGCGACCGGCAACAACGCTTTCAACGTCTCGCGGTTTTTGAGATCGTTACTATCAACGTCCGGCGTGTCGACGATCACCTTCTGCGCGAGCGATTCCTGGTTGTGTCGCACGAGACGGCAGAGCCGTAATGCGGGGTCCAGGCGATCCGGGTTCACCGATTGATGGAAGTAGACGACAGGGTCACGGGTGGTCGGTCGCGTGAACGAGGCTTGCGCCACGGCCGCGCCCGCGAGCGCGTTCATCAGCGTCGATTTACCCACGCCGGTACCGCCCATTAGCATCACGACTAGCAGCGGGCGTTCGACGTCGAGCGCATCCGATTTTCGGCGTAAATCCTCCGCCAGCCCTTCGAGTTCCGCGCGCTGAACGAGCGTTACCGGATGTTTGCGACGCCCGTCCAGCCAGCTACGCAGCGGCTTTTCGAGGCTTCGCAGCAAGGGGGACAGCGTGCGGAGGAACGTCTGTTGCAGAGTCACGGTAATCATGGAGCGTTCGTCGCGGGGTGGGGTTTGACGATCACCGCGAGTTCGCGGATGTTTTCGGGTACGCGCCGCAACACCGATTGCAGTCGTTCGATCGACGATCCTTCCGAGAGCGGTTTCGCTTGCAGCCACTCGGAAACGGGGCCGGTAAGATGCGCACCGAGTAGGCTCTCGCGTTTGTTCCGCGCGCTAAATCGTGCCGCCTCGACGGTACCGCGCACGATCCACTCGAAAATTTGATGCGTGAAGGAAACAGCGAGCGGAATCAGCAGCAGGTGATACCAACTCGGCAGCCACGTCAACCAAAGAACCAACACGACGGCAAGTACGTCGAAAGATACTTTCGCGAAACGGACCCCGCCGAGAATCAGCGGTTGCTGGGCCAAACGATCCGTGAGAGAACGCCCCGCCTGTTCGAGTTCGTCGCCTTCTTTTAACTCGAATTGCCGCACGGCCGCCTCGAAAGGTACTATAGCCTGATTCTTCAAACCGGCGTCGAATGCGTTCGCAATCTGCTTCCAGACCGGATGGCCAGTGCCGCGTTTCAGCGCCTCGGCACGCAGCGTGTCGATCCAGGCATCGAAGCCCGTACGCAACACGGCTTGTTCGGGTAACGGCGGGACTTCGGATGTACCCGCGAGCTTGATGAGGAACTCGCGAAAGTACGAATACGGTGCGCGAAGCAACGCGAATGCCGCACTCAGGTAACGCAACCCGGCGGGCAGTTCGAGCATCCCGAGCAACTGTTCGCGGGTGCGGTCGAAGCGCCGAAACGGCTCGCCGGCAAGGTATTCGCGACGGTAACGTTCCTCGAACTGCGTGCGACCGGCTTTGACGGTGGCTTTCCAGTGATCGAGTTCCGCCAGGTCGTTCGATGCGATCGAGAGCAAACTCTCCGATGCCTTTTCGAGGTACTGCATCGCATTCCGCACGGTGCGTTCGCGGGCCTCTTCGAGTGTCGGGCAAAGCGCAAGCACGTGGTTAATCAGGGCGATGCGATACCTTGCCCCTGCCTCTGCCGGGTTGGCACGTTCTTCCTTGGTAAGGCTGGGAATCGCGAGCACCGGTATCGGCGGGATCGCACTGAGGTTTTCGTTCGCTCTTTTCGCCAGCACTTCTTTGCGGAAGTGTTCGATTATCGGCGTGGCATCGGCTTCGCGCATCTTCGTGATGCAGACGATAACGGCTTTGCCAGCCTCTATCAGCATCTGCAAATACTGCGTCGGCACTTCGTCGTTGTAACGCTCATCGGACGCGACGTAGACGATAACGTCGGCGAGTGCGGAGACTTCCATCAACCGCGAAATGTACCCCGACGATGCCCACGTCGTCATGTCCGGACAGTCCCAGATGATGTAATCTTGCAGCGGTTCGCTCGCACCTTCACGGGCCGGTATTCGCTGCATCTGATACACGTCTTCATCAAGGCTCGCAGGCTGGGTATCGGTCAGTTTTCGCAAATTCCCGAGGAAGCCGAGGTACGATGGCCACGGCATCGCGCCGGTTGCGGGAAGGTAAGCGGTGGGGTGACGGGTATACCCCGCTTGTGGGTTCGCGTCGGCGATGGGCGTGCCCGCGAGGAAGTTCGCGACGGTGCTTTTCCCAGCGCCGGCCCCGCCAACTACGGCGAGGTGCAAGGGCCGTGGCGGTTGCTGTTCGAGCGCCCCGCCGATGATGTTCCGCGCGAGTGCCGCTGCCAGGTGTAGATGCTCCGCGTGGCGGGCTAACTCTGGCTCCCGGCGGCAGTGCCCCTCCAGCCAGTCGAAGTCGTCGGTCAGTTGCGTCAGCTTTTCGCGGTGCGTGTTCATTACCATCTCCGTATTTCATCAAACTCCGCATGTGGCGACAAACGAGAAATCGGGAAACTCTCACGAACGAAACGCGGTGCGAGCCATGCGACCGGCTTTTCGGTCCAATGCGAACGACGACACTGGCACGCACGGTACTTCGCCCATGATGAGTTCCCTCACGAATTGTGCGGTACCTATCGAGAGTTGCACCCCGGAACGGTAGTGGCCGATAGCCGCAAACAGGTTGCGCACGTTCGGCACCGGGCCAATGAACGGCATCCCGTCCGGCGAGCCAGGCCGTAACCCGCACCACGCCGTTTCGAGTTTCGCATCGCGCAACGCCGGGACGAGATGGTTTGCGAATGCCAACAGCGATTCGATGCCTTCGGGTGTCGTTCGTTTCTCGAAACCGGCTTGGGGTTCCTCGGTCGAACCGATCAGGATCCGCCCATCGCCACGCGGTACGAGATACTCTTTGCCGAACAGCAAAATCGACTTCAGCAAGTCCGCGTTCGTTTGCAAAAGTGCAATCTGGCCGAGTACCGGCACCACGCCCGGCGTGCAACCGAACGGTTGCAATATCGCACCGCTCCACGCCCCCGCTGCGAGCAAATATTGCCCCGCCGTTACAGTGTCGCCCGTATCGAGTTGAACGCCAATGATGCGGTCGCCATCGACGAGAAAGCGTTCGAAACCGCAATTCGCGTGGAGTTTAACACCGATGCGTTCGCAGCCCGCGATTAGTGCTCGGAGGTGTCGCGGGTTGCGAACCTGAGCCATATCGGGGAGGTAATACGGCGAGCCGACTGGCGATGCGATGTTCGCTTCCCGCGATGCGAGTTGGCTCGGCGACAGGGCTTCATAGCGAATCGCTTCTTGCTGCCAAAGCGGAATCACGTAGTCATCGGTGGCTTGCAGGAAATCGATGCCGCCCGAGCGCAAGTAACCGTTGTTGATGCCGGTGAGTTCGCGTAACTCCGCCGAAAGGATCGGCATCCCGACTGCACCGAGCGCCCGCAAATGGTCGTATGGCGTC
>JAYSYI010000207.1:0-1931 GCA_043727665.1 Limnoglobus sp.
CGATGCGACAGCCGCGATTGTTCGGCGCGACACGTCCCGCCACGCGAGAGTTCGATCGATCGCTCGGCTTCGATCATCCCCCATCCGAAGTCGGTAATCCAGACGCTGAACTTGCCATTCTCGGCCGGGTGCATCAGCACGTTCGACGGTTTCAAATCGCGGTGGATGATACCCTTCGCGTGCGCCTTGCCGACGATGTCGGTCAAGCGTCGCATCAACTTTAGGGCGGCATCGAGCTTCGGGCTATCGTAGCGCCACTTCCACTCGTTCATCAGCCCGGCGAGATCGTAGCCATAGACGTAGGTCGACTCGAGACACGGGGGTTGCGTTTCGAGGTACACCGATTGCAGCGGGACGATGCCGCTGATTTCGTTGAGTTGGAATACGCGAACGAACAGGCTCTGGTTTGCGATCATCCGCTTGCTGGACTCTTCATCGATGGCAAACTTGAGGCACGCGGGTAGCACTTCCGGATTGACTTTGTCGCGTCCGAGCCAGACCTCGCTACACTCGCCGAGGCCGCGGAGTTCGACGAGTTGCCAGTTATCGAGGCCCGCCGGTTCATCGCCGACGCGGAAATGCGGTCGACGCGGTGGCAGGTATAACAGCAGTTGCTCGGGTTTGTATATTTCCAGCTTGTCCGGAGCGGACTTGCCTTCGGGGTCGCTCGGTCGGCGAAACAGCTGCTGGATCGAAAGTGGAAAATGCAGTAAGTAATCGCGTAGCGCGTCCCGGAACGGCAACGAATTGACTTTCGCCAGCCCGTCGAGCGTTTTGTCTAACTGGGCCGCATACACATTCGGTGCCACGCCCGCCGTTTCGCCGAGCGCATGGCGAATGTCGTCGCCAGAAATCTGCTTGCGGAGGTGATCGAGCGAGGTTTTCGAAACTTCCGTCAGGACATCGCCAAAAGGAATGTCGCCTGCGAGCGCGCGACGACCCTTTTCGCACAATGCCTGCCCGACCGAATCGAGCAACGATTGGAATGGACGCATAGAGATAACCCGACCGATCAATGAGGGCGGGGAGAGGATTAGTGGGAATTGTAATTGATCGGGTATGGCGTTTGCAAGCAGCAAGTACGATGGTCGTGCGATTTTTCACGGTTTGCGCGATATTTTTAGCAAACTTGATAATTTTACGAAACTTGGGTGACAGCTTGTGTTACCCCGCTTCGGCTTCGGTCACTTCGAACAATCGGAACCCGCTGAAGATGTTCCAAATTTCCGCCAACTGTTTGTCGGAGAGGTGCGGCGCGGTCGCGTCCCACCAGCCGATCCAGTCGCCGCTCATGTCGTGGCTATCCGCTTGTCGCGGCGCATTTAACCCGAGTTTCTGCACGGCCAAAAGGATTTGCGGTTCGCTCATTCCGTTTGGCAAGCGGTCGTCGTCCACGTCGAATAACGTTGCGAATGCCCGGCTCGATTCCGCACACGCGAGATGAAACGGATTGACGGTCCGCCACGCGCGTCGTTCGAGTTCCGTACGATACGCTATCGCATCGGCGCGATTTGCGAACGCTTTCAATGGCACCCGCGAACCGTTATTGGCACCGTCATCATCAATGGTGTAACCGTCGTCACCGATGCAGGCCCGCGTGACGATGAAGAGCGATCCGGACTTCGGCCCCAGTTCGAGCGGAACTTCGAGGACTTCAAAATAGATCGCTTCGTCGATAGCCATCTGCTCGCCATTGAGTTCCCCAACACGATCGACGTAATCGACGTAGTCATCCGATTCTGTATCGTATTGCGCGTTTTGCCGCTCTGCGTTCCGCTGTCGGCAGTGCCAGTCGGCTTTGCTCTTTTCATAAAAAGCGAACGAAATCTTGCCACCCTCTGGATCCGCTTCGATAAAGTTTTCGTCGTCCGAGCTAAAGCATATTTGCACGATCACGTACGCCTTCGTGCGGGCCGGTTCGTCCGCCACGT
>JAYSYI010000208.1:0-6070 GCA_043727665.1 Limnoglobus sp.
GGCGGGTGGTGCGCTGGCGAGTTTGGAGTCGGCTTCAAAATGGGCGACGAGTTGCTCGGCAGTGACAGCCCGGTGACACCAGAGTATTTCGCGGATGCCGCCGACCATCGGATAGTCTTCGTCGTCGTCTTGGTAGCGGCCGATAACGAGCGGTGCTTTCGCCGCGTATCTCACAGCACCGGATTGCTCGTTCGATTCGCCATCGAGTTTACCGTTCACGTATAGTTGCATCCGCTTCCCGTCGTACACTGCGGCCACATGGTACCAGCGTCGCGGCTCGTATTTCGTCGTGCCGCTCAGGTAGGTAATTTTCCCTTCGCCACTTTCTCCGCCCTTAGTGGCAAGCCCGAAATAGAAGTTGGCTTTGTTGAAACCGACGACGAAGCCTTTCTCCTTCGGGCCGTTGTCTTGGACACAACCGAGGAACGCGCCCCACTCGGCAGGCTCATCAACGCGAACCCACGCTACGATCGAGAAGGCCACTTTAGGCAGAAAGTCTGCATCAAGTGTCACCGCGCCGCGAATGCTAACGCCATCGTTCGGGTGGCTCATTTCGAGGCAGGATGCGTCTTTGTTCAGCGTGGGCTCGCCGAGAATTGTGCCGTGTAGCACACCCGCACGATCCGTGACTTTTCTCTTCGAGACGCCTTCGCTATCGAAGACCCAATGTGCGTTGGGTTTGAGATCGATTCGAGGTGCTGCTGCGGTTTCGGACTGCCTGGCCAGTGCCACGGCGAGCGCAATGACCGCGCATCCAATTCCGAGTAGCGCTTTTTTGACTGTGCGATTCATCGTATGGCCTCCGTTCGCGAAGCGAGTGTGACTTCGGCCAGTGTAACGACTGGCACACGAAAAAGCCCACGGGAATCGTCCCCGTGGGCATACTCACACCGAACATTCTTCTGTTCTTAACCGACCTGTGCGCCATTGAGGCTCGAGAAATCGTCGAACAGAATCGTGTCGTCGAGGAGGTTCGGGGTTTTCAATGCGTCGAGTCGGCCGCCGGCGAACGTGCGGACACGCGAGATGTTCCCGGATCCTTCTCCGAGAAGCAGATCGGGTACCCCGTCTCCGTCGATATTCTTGACGGCCACGCGAACGCCTTGACGCGAGATGTCGCTGAAAGCGAAGAAGTTAATGAGCGAGGCCGGCGCATCGGGGGTAATAATGAGGCTCTTGCCATCGAAGACCTGAACGCGTGGGCCACCGCCCGGTCCGGCTCCGACGACGACGTCCTTGACTCCGTCGCTATTGAAATCGCCACCCGCCACGTAGACGCCGTTGCGGAGGCTGTTCTCGAATGCGAAGAAATCGGTGATGCGGTCGGCGCGATTTTTAGTCAGAGAAACTCCGTCAAACACGCTGACGCGAGGCCCTCCACCGACGCCCGCTCCGGCAATGAGGTCGGGCACGCCATCGCCGTTCGGAATGATAACCGTAGCGCCCGTGACCGGATCGGTCGTGAACTTTCCAAGATCGCCAACCCCAACACGAACGCCGCCGCGGAAGGATGGCTCGTACGCGAAGAAGTCGGCGAACGTGACGCTGGTTTTGCCATCGATAATCTTGACGCGAGCACCGCCGCCATCGTCGGCCCCAATGACGATGTCGGCGAAGCCATCACCGTTGAAGTCGGCCGCAGTGACGTTGACACCGCCCAAGAAGGTGGCTTCGAACGCGAAGATGTTCATTACGGTTTTACCGCTGGCACCATCGATGACGACGACGCGCGGTCCGCCTCCAGGGCCGGAGCCGACGATCATGTCGAGAACACCATCGCCGGTGACATCTGCGGTGGCAACGCGGAGTTCCCCGGTGAAGCCAGGGAACGGCGAGAAGCGATCGCCGACGGTGGTGAGACCCGCGCCGGTGAACTCGACGAAGGCGGCGGTGGCGAGGCGACCCCCGGCGACGGCACCCTTTCGTTGGGCATCGGTCGTCGGCGTGTTACCTAAACCTTGCAGCGGCAGATCGTTGCTGTAGACGTCGGTGTTTCCCGGCGTAATGGGGAATCGCGCGTCGATGTTCGTCGCGACGCTGTTGAAGATGACGCGCCCACTGATTCCATTCGAACCGACGAACGCACCGGACGAGGCCCCGTTGCCGGTCGACGCGCCGTTTGCGACCGTACTCGCAACGCCCGTGGCGGAAGTGGTCGTATCGCGTACGAACACATCCGAGACGCCGTTGGTATCGCTGACAATGGTAACAGCTTGATTGACGTAATCGGTGCCTACGCTCTGGAATGAGACGAATTGGGAATCGCTCGAGATAGAGGGTCGTGTGGCCGCCTTCGTACCCGTTAATGTTGCAACTGGGCGAACACTAATTACTTTCAAGTTACCGGCGGTCACGTTCCCGACGATGTTTTTGAGGAAGATGTCGTTGGCCGCATTCGCATCTTTCGTCGTCGAAACGAGGTTCGAACTCGAACTCGTGAAGACGACACTATCGCCACCGGGCGTGACTTGGTACGAAGCCGGATCGACGCCATTCGTAGACGCATTGCTGATCGGTAACGTGCCGTTGCCCGCACTGTTCGTCGTCTTGTTGATAGCCGTTACGAGGGTGGCGGTGTCGCCGATTTCCCCGATCATACGCCGCGAGTAAATTTCTTGGCGATTGACATCGCCCGTGAAGCCCGCGACGAGTTGGCTGCTCGAATCCGACGTTCCGATACTGGCGGTGAATACGACGGTTGCGTTATCGTCTCGAGCGATGATCGCGTTCTGCGCGAATCCGCCACCGGCACCGATCGAGCGGATTTGTCCCACCGCGTTTTTATCGACGGTTGAAGTGACGAGTCGAGTGGCATTCTGGAAACTGCTCGATGCTCCGACGCGTGTCCAATACACTTCTTGTCGTCGTGTCGCGGCGTTGCTGGATTGGTAGGTGAACTGGATACTCGGATCGGTCGCGGTCAACACCCCTCGGAACTGCCGCGCATTGAGAAGCGACGGATCGAAGTCGCTGGTGTACACGGCGGTGAAGCCATCGCCGCTGAGGTATCGCCCGGCCGTATCGACGGTGACGGCACCGTTGGGGGACGATCCGCCGACGGTGGTATACGTCTGCACATCGACTTGGATCGGCCGCGTGAAGCTCGTTCCTCCGATGATGACCGTCGTGGTAGCGACGGTGTCGTAAGATACGAAGCCCGACCCGACCTTCGAAATCACCGTGGTCTTGAACGACCCGCCGCCCGGCGTGTCGATACCGCTCATGTCCGTGAGGAACAAGTCCGGCGACGCATCGCCGTTGTCGAACACGCGCAGGCGAGATCGCTGATCGATGATTGCCGGAGTTTGTACGGGGAGCAATGGCAGTACGGCTTCCGCGCTGCGGTTCGAGATGAACGACACCACCGTGCCATCCGACGAAATCGCCGGATTGATCGATTCGGCTTGTCTACCGAACGCCTGGTTGGTTTGTTTCGACCCTTCGAACGTGCGGCTGGATAGGGCAATCTCGCCGGACTTCGACGACCAACGGAAGACGTCGAGCGTCGTGTTACCGCGATCCGGGTCGATCGTCCGCGTGATGTCCTTCGAGTTGGGTGAGATCGACTTCGTGATGTACGCGGCGTCGAGTTGCCCCGCCCCGAGTTTCGTGTTGAAGGCGACGAAAAGCCCATCGTCGCTAATGACCGCTTGCGAGAAAGTCGGACCGAACGGGAGTACCAAACTTAACGACTTGACGCCGTCGACGTAGTTGTATTTCGTGTTGGTCGCGTCTGTGGTGTCCAACAGAGGCAAGTTCGTGACGAGCTTTACGCTCGCCGTACGCAAATCGGTCCAGAACAAGTCTTCCGTACCGGGAATGTCCACCTGTCCCGTGATGAGGTCGGAAGCCTTCGACGAGAAGATCGCGTAGCGACCATCGCGACTCGTGCCGAGTACGGTGGCCGTCCCATCGCCCGAGCCAAGTAATGCCGAGTTCCGATCGACGAGCACGGCGGTCGGAACTGCCCGATCTTCCAAGGTGACGAAGTCGAGGAGCCGACCGGCGTTCGTGCGGGTCTTGCCGGCATCTTTGAACCACTTGGCGATCTTCACGAAAGGCATGGCTACCTCAGCTGTGCGTTTTAGGTTCGGCGACTCAGTCGCCGTGACAGTTGGATGGTTCGCTTGAGCAAGCACGACGCAGACAGTATTTCGACGAGTCCCACGTCTGCGTAGATTGCCCTACTCCCGCCGACCGCAAAATTCCGTTCCGACCACATCGGTACCGATGTTATCGAGTGTAACGAAAATGAGCGCAAACCGGTGCGAAATACGCTGGGAGTGCAAACACACACATCAAACCATCGACCGTTCGGTGCCGACATCGCGACTGGCTTCGCCGACTTTCGCTCTCGCCACGAAGTTCAGGATGCCAGGCGGGAAAAATTCGGTCAATTCCTCCCAATCCGCAAATTCGTTCTACATACTTTTGAAGTGACAACCGTGATGGCTTTGCCAGTCGGCGAAATCGGCCCCACCGATGAAATCGCGACGCATGGCACATCGAAGATTACCCCCCGCGGCCGCCCCACCTGCCGCAATCTGCTCGGTCCCTCGCAACTTCACCCGTCGGCGTAACTCGGCGCGACCACGCCCTGTTCCGCCGCACGCCCAGACGGAATGGATACCCCAAATTCGGCAGGATACCGAATCGGCAAAGCCTAACAACGGACTCCGGCACATGCCACGCCCGACACGATTCTTGCTGAATGCCGAACGCCTCGAACTACGCGACGTTCCCGCATTGACTTTGCTGTTCGACTACAGCCTCGACACGAATGGCTTCTTCAACGATGCCTCCCGGCGTACGGCGTTGGAAACCGCGGGCAACGAACTCGTCAGCCGCATCGGCGATTCGCTCGAAGGCATTTCGCCCACCAACGGCAACACCTGGACGGCGTCGTTCTTCAACCCGGCCACTGGCGCACAAGCGGAAATCCCGAACTTGGTCGTACCCGATAGCACGTTGATTATCTATGCGGGCGGTCGAAACTTGGGCGCGTCCGAGGCGGGTGTGGGCGGCTCTGGCGGGTTCCAAGCAGGCGGCGATACCGCATGGCTCGACCGCATTGCCAAACGCGGGCAGGCCACCGGCAACTCGCTCTGGGGCGGCAGCCTCTCCTTCGACAACGACCAAAATTGGAACTTCACTACGAGCGCGCCCGGCAATGGCCAAGTCGATTTTTACACCGTGGCCACGCATGAACTCGGCCACGTTCTCGGCTTCGGCACCGCGCCCGAGTTTTCGAGTTTCACCGTGAACGGCCGCTTCGCCGGGTCCGCATCGATCGCCGCGAACGGTGGCTCGGCCCCCCGACTGTCGCCCGACCAATCGCACTGGGCGCAAGGCACGCTGTCGAATGGCCAAGAAACTTCAATGCAGCCGGCGCTAATCAGTAACAAACGCTACGGGTATTCGAGCCTCGATTACGCCGCGCTGACCGACATCGGTTGGAGCGTAAATTCGACGGCCGCGATCACACCTGCCGTCCCGCCGATCACAATCGTGCCGATAATCCCCGTGGTGCCGCCGAGCGTACCAGTGGTGCCATTCTCGCCGCCGACGCTTCCCGTTTCGCCACCGAGCGTGCCCATGGTACCGCCATCGGTTCCGGTTGTGCCACCGGTGATCTCGTCTTCGCCATTCGGGGGAATCCCCGTCACGCTGACGAACGACCTCGTGAGCCTGAGTGGCGTGAACGGCGGTTCGGCCCAGTTATTCAAGCTCGATAAACTCGGCGGTTCGACTCCCGTGGGCGGTGCGATCCGGCCGTTCTCCGATTTCTCCGGCACTGTGCGTTCGGTTATCGGCGACGTGAATGGCGACGGGACACCCGATGCCGTCTATGTGACGGGGCCAACCGGTGGCTCGCGGATTCGTGCCGTCAACGGGAAGACCGGTGCGGATATCGTCGGCGTCTTTTCCGCGTTCGAACCGAGCTACCGCGGCGGGTTGTTCGTCGCGCTCGCCGACTTGCAAGGCAATGGAAGCAAAGAAGTCATCGTCAGCCCCGATCAAGGCGGCGGTGGTCGCGTGACCGTGTTCGATCTCTCTGGCGGGCAAACCC
>JAYSYI010000209.1:0-1928 GCA_043727665.1 Limnoglobus sp.
TCGTCTTGCTCATTCGCGCACTGGTGAAACGCCCGCCGATGCTAATCCTCGACGAGCCATTCCAGGGGTTCGACCTCGGCACGACGGAGCGCGTGCGGGCGTGGCTCGATGCGAATTTAACGCCCGAACAGACGCTGATTTTTGTTGCACACAACCCGAACGATGTGCCGCGAAGCGTCACGCAAACGCTCCGATTGGACGAAGGCCGCGTGAGCTTGTAAGCCGGGAACGCAGATTCGGTACTACACTTACCGGGCGAACGTCCTGTAGAATACCCTTGTGATGTTTCCCCGTAACGGAGTGATACGATGGCCAGTCCGAATGTGATTGAATTCAACGAAACGAACTTCGCTCAGGAAGTGGCCGCCGGTCACCTCGTGGTTGCCGACTTCTGGGCACCGTGGTGCGGGCCATGCCGCGCCCTCACGCCCGTGATCGACCGGATCGCCGATCAGTACGCGGGCAAAGTGAAAGTCGGCAAAATCAACGTCGATGAGAACATGGAACTCGCAACGAAGTACGACGTCGCGACGATTCCACGCATCATGCTGTTCAAGGGCAGCGACAAGCCCATCTTCATGCACGTCGGGGTAATCTCCGATGTGGAACTGTCGAAAGTCATCGCCGCGAATGCATAATCGAGACGAGCCAGGGAGAGCAATCTCCCTGATTCTCGCCGCGTCGCGGGACACGTGCATTTTCAATTCGAGCCATCGCCCACACAAATACCAGAAGTCAAAAAGTATTGAGTGATTTGACGTAAGTCGGAATTCACGACGTGCGCAAACGTGTCGCGAAATGACACCAAAGTGTCGCACAATGACACCAAAGTGTCGCACAATGACACCAAAATGTGCCATAGTAACATGGAAATGTCGGTACTTACGCCGATTCCGCAGTCGATGGCTTTCGACGTAACCACTGACATAAGTGCGAGATACGAAAAACGCATCTGTGGATTGCGATCAAAAACGCGATTTTTGGGGCCTCTGAAACGCGAAAAACACCCCAAAAACCGGTTTTGGAGTGTCTGCAATTCGGACTTACGTCGATTATGAGAGCCTATTTCTACTTCATCGGCGTCACTTTCACGTTCAGGTTCTTCACGAGAAACGCCCACATATCGGCGGTTTCTTCGATGACTTTCGTCGTCGGTTTACCCGCGCCGTGGCCCGCTTTCGTTTCGATGCGTGCGAGAACCGGACTATCGCCCGCATGACAATATTGCAACATCGCGGCGTACTTGAAACTGTGCCCCGGTACGACGCGGTCGTCGGTGTCGGCAGTCGTGACCATCGTGGCGGGGTACTTCGTGCCAGGCTTCAGGTTGTGGTACGGGCTGTAGGCAAAGAGCGCTTTGAACTCTTCGGCGTTGTCGCTGCTGCCGTAATCGTCCACCCAGAAACGGCCGGCGGTGAACTTCTGGAATCGGAGCATATCCATCACACCGACAGCAGGCAGGCAAGCGCCGAACAGGTCCGGGCGTTGCACCGTACACGCGCCGACGAGCAACCCGCCGTTGCTACCGCCCTGAATGCCGATCTTCTTCGGTGCGGTGTACTTCTCCTTGATGAGGAACTCCGCCGCTGCGATAAAATCGTCGAAGACATTTTGCTTTTTGAGCTTAGTACCCGCGCGGTGCCAGTCGTCGCCATACTCGCCGCCGCCACGCAGGTTCGCCACCGCCAGCACGCCGCCCATTTCCATCCATTGCAAGCGGCTCACGGAGAAGCCCGGCGTCATCGAAATGTTGAACCCGCCGTAGCCGTACAGCAGTACGGGGTTGTTGCCGTCGAGTTTCAGCCCCTTCTTATGGCAGACGAACATCGGCACTTTCACGCCGTCTTTGCTCGGGTAAAACAGCTGTTTCACTTCGTAGTCGGCCGGTTGAAATTTCACCTTCGCTTGGCGTAACAGCTTGCTTTGCC
>JAYSYI010000210.1:0-6059 GCA_043727665.1 Limnoglobus sp.
GCGGCACACCGATTCGTGCTGCCAGTGTTCGCGTTCGAGCCATCGGTAATTACGGCAACCGACTATTCGGTGATGCATCATCACGCGCAATGGCAAGCAGTGACATACCTGCGTCAGCGACTCCGGAAGATGCTCGCAGATGTGTACGTCGGCCACGGCGAGATCGTCGAAGTCCTCTCGCAACTCCATACCCTCATCGCGTTCACGCACATCTATTCGCACGAAGAAATCGGCAACGGCATCACGTTCGCGCGGGATCGTGCGGTGGCAATGTGGTGTGAGGAACACGGCGTCGCGTACCTCGAATTTCCGCAGTCGAGCGTTCGCCGTAAGGGTGTTGATCGCGATCATTTGCAAGAGATGTGGCAATCGCGAATCGTGCAAGTTCCGCCGCTCTCCGCGCCACTGACAGTCCCGCAATCGCCGGAAATTCGAGCAATTGCGGCACAAACGCAACTGCCGGTGCCGGTGTTGCCACGGACGGTATCGCAGTGGCAATCGGTGACCGAAGCCGATGCGGATCGCACCTTGAACGATTTTCTCACGCGGCGTAGCAAGTGGTATCGCGGTGGTATCAGTTCGCCGAATACCGCCGACACGGCCGGTTCGCGGCTCAGCGTTCACCTCGCGTGGGGCACACTGAGTACGCGCCGCGTTTGGCACGAAACGCGGAACCGCATCGCCGAACTGACAACCGAGTGTCACCCCGATCTCGACCGGTGGAAGCGCAGCTTGGAGGCGTTCACGAGCCGGTTGCACTGGCGGGACCACTTCACGCAACGGCTGGAATCCGAGCCAGATTTGGAATATCGCAGCATCCACCCCGCCTACCGCGATGTGCCGTACGAAAACGACGAACGTCTGTTTGCTGCTTGGTGCGAAGGCCAAACTGGCTTCCCGATCGTCGATGCGGTCATGCGTTGCCTGGCGACGACGGGGTTCGTGAACTTTCGGATGCGAGCGATGGTTGTCAGTTTTGCGTGCCACGCGCTGCACCTCGATTGGCGGTTCATCCACCCGCACCTCGCGAGTGTCTTCCGCGATTACGACCCCGGTATTCACCTGAACCAGCTACAAATGCAGGCGGGTGTCGTCGGCTGGAATGCGATCCGCGTCTACAGCCCGATGAAACAACTCGCCGACTGGGACGCCGAGTGCCGGTTCACGAAGCGCTGGCTACCCGAACTCCGCAATCAGACATCCGAAGCGATCCTGCACCATCACGACAACCCACTGTCAGTCTACCCGCCACCGGTGATCGAATTCGCATCGCGCACGCAGAAAATGAAGGACGCCCTTTACAGCATCCGCAAGAGCCGCGAAGCCAAAAGTGCAACCCCCGCTGTGTATCAGAAGCACGGCTCGCGAAAGAAGGAACTGTCTCGCACGCCAAGAAAACCAGCGAAAAGCAAAGAGAACCCGAAGCAAATGCGGTTGTTCGAGTAATAAAAAAAGCCCCGCGACATTTGTCGCGGGGCTTTCGTTTCGGGTTCGCTTACGTCAGGTTCATTCCTAACAGGAACTCGAGGTTGGACTTCGACTTCTTGGCTCGGTTCAGCAGCAATTCCATCGCTTCGGTCGGGTGCATGTCGGCGAGCACGCGGCGGAGCATCGTGATCTTTTGCAGTTCCTCCGGGTGGAGCAACAGGTCTTCCTTCCGCGTTCCGCTGCGGTTAACGTCGATCGACGGATAGATCCGCTTCTCGACGAGGCGTCGGTCGAGGTGGAGTTCCATGTTGCCGGTGCCTTTGAACTCTTCGAAGATCACGTCGTCCATGCGGCTGCCGGTTTCGATCAGCGCGGTGGCGATGATCGTCAGGGAGCCACCTTCTTCGACGTTGCGGGCCGCACCGAAGAAGCGCTTCGGCTTCTGCATCGCGTTGCTATCGAGACCGCCCGTAAGCAGCTTGCCGCCGCCGGGGGCTTCGGAGTTGTGCGCACGGGCCAAACGAGTGATGCTGTCGAGCAAGATGACGACATCCCGCTTCAGCTCGATCATCCGCTTGGCCTTTTCCAGAACGACTTCCGCCACGTGAATATGTTCTTCGGGCGGTTCGTCGAACGTGCTGGCGACGACTTCGGCATTCGTGCCGATGACCAATCGCTGCATTTCCGTCACTTCTTCGGGACGCTCGTCGATGAGCAACACGAAGACGTAACATTCTGGGTGATTCTTCAAAATGGCGTTGGCCATCTTCGCGAGCAGGATCGTCTTGCCGGTTCGCGGTGGCGCGACGATCAGCCCGCGTTGGCCCTTCCCGATTGGCGTGACCAAATCGACGATTCGCATCGACATGTCGTCGGGCGATTCGAGGACGATTCGCTTGTTCGGGTGCAACGGCGTGAGGTCTTCGAAGCTCGTGACGGACGCGGTTTCTTCGCCGGTCTTGCCGTTGACGAGTTCGATCTGCATCAACGCGAAGTTGTCTTGATTCTCGATCGGGAGCCGAATTGGCCCTTCGACGAGGTACCCCGTTCGCAGGCTCATGCGGCGAATCTGCGAGGGCGAAACGTAGATGTCTTCGGGCGACGAAAGGTAGTTGTGTGCGGCACTTCGCAAGAAGCCGTAACCGTCTGGCAAGACTTCGAGCGTGCCGGAACCGCGTACGGTTTCGCCGCGTTCGATCTGCTTGCGAACGATGCCAACGATGAGTTGGGCGCGATTCATGCCGGTGTGTTCGCGGATGCCTTCGCTCTCGGCGAGCGCGAACAGTTTCGGCATCGGCATTCGGTAGAGATCGTCGAGTTTGGCAGCGGGGCCAGTCCCACGCACGCCGCCGCGATCCGAGCGTTGCTCGGAACCGGATCGCGAATCGGGGCGTTGATCGCCACGGTGTTCGCGTTGGTCGGGGCGTTGCTCGCGTTGATCGCGGGCTTCGGTACGCGGCTCGCTGCGGTTTTCGCGATGCTCGGGATTGTGTCCGACAACGGGCCGAATCGGCGCGACCGAAGGGCGATCGTTAACGGGCGGTTGCGTCATCCGGGCAGGTGGTTGTCGGAGCGGCAGCACGACGATCGGCGGCGGAGCGGGCACCGGTGCAACGGCGACTTCCACGGGTGCCGGCAGCGGCGCGGGTGGCGGTGGTGGAACGGGCGCAGGAGCCGGTGGCGGTACCGGCGCGACGTAGGCGACTGGCTCCGGCGTGATAGCGTCGGGGGCCGTTTCGGCTTCTGTCGCAGGCGCAATCGTTGCGGCGGGTTCGGCCGTTTTCCGCAGCACGCGCTTGCGGACGGGGGGTCGTGGCGACCCTTCGACGCTTTTGGCGTCGGACATATCAGAATCCTCGAAGTGGCTGAAACAAGAGTCGGTTTCGTGGTTCACCCAAGCGGACACACGTCCGGGGTAGTAGCAATCTGCGTCACTTTGACACGTGTCGATTGCGAACGGGAAGACCTCAGCAACGCTGGGTCGGCGAACGGGCCATCCGTTGCCCCGAGAGAGAAAAAACGAGAGTTACACGCGATCGTAACTTAACGAATACAGACGGTTCGGACCGAATTTCGCATAATTGCACCGCAGTGTCGATGGGAATCGCACATGCGAGTGTCGCCAACCCGTGCGACAAGTATGTGTGTAAAAATTTCGCTAACGATTATTCATTCACACTTAGATTGTTACGGCATCAGCAAGAATTCGGGCTGGGTAGTTTGGCAACAACCGTACGGAATGATTCGTGCTCATTGCGTCGTGTATTCGCCGGTAACGTGCATCGCTAACAATACTCTAGGCGACTGACCGCATATGTCAACAGCATTTTCGCGATCGCATCGCGTTCCGCCACTTTCCCATGCCTTCGCAATCGAGAGTTGCGTCAATTCTGGGAGGCGAAAGTCCGCGAATGCGGTATTCTACACAATACGTCATCTCTCCCAAACCTGTGATGCCCATGTACGCTTGGCTCCGCAATGTGATTCGCGCGATCTCGACGCTGGCGTCGGGAATGTACGTGACGCTCTGGTACTTCGTGCAGACGTACCGTCGTCGGACGTTCACTTCGCACTTCGCATACCCCGAAAACCCGATCCCGATTCGGCCACGCTATCGCGGTTTCCACCGCTTCGATCTCACCGCGTGCATCGGTTGTGACAAGTGCGCCCGTGCCTGCCCCGTCGACTGTATTTACATCGAAAAGGAAAAAGCCATCGCACCCGCAAAAGGCTTCGTCGTCACCGGTTTTGCCATCGATTACACAAAGTGCATGTTCTGTTCGTTGTGCGTCGATCCGTGCCCCGCCGACTGCTTGTACATGGGTTCGAACCACGACATTAGCTGCTACACCCGCGACGGCTGCATCGTGGACTTCGCGAAGTTGCCGCTCACGGTGGCATGGGGCCAGGATACGCTCAACCCGACCGCGATTCACGAATCGAAGAAGGTGAGCCTGCCGGTTTGGACGAAATCGGGCGATACCGCAAGGAAAGCGTGAAATTTATGACCGCACTCGTTGTAACGCTAATTGTGTTTGTGGTCGTGGGGGCGGTGTTCCTGGCAGCGAATCTGTTGCTCGGAAAGCTCGTACGGCCCAACCGTCCCTCGACGGAGAAAGGCGAGATGTACGAGTGCGGCGAAGCCCCCATCGGCACCGCGTGGATCCAGTTCGACTTGCGGTTTTACGTCGTCGCGCTGCTGTTCGTGATCTTCGATGTCGAGTTGGCGTTCTTCTTCCCGTGGGCAGTCGTGTTCGGCTCGGCCAATCAGCTTTCGCAAGACATGCCCGCCGAAAAACGGCTCGAAATCGCTCAACAATTCGGAAACGCCACCCCACCCGCACCGGAAATTGCGTCCGCGTTCGCACAATTCGCGTTCCTGGAGTTGTTGTGCTTCTTCGTCATTCTGCTGGTCGGCTTCGCGTATCTCTGGAAGCGCGGCGACCTCGAATGGGTGCGAACCTTGGGCGAAAAGGCGTAATTCGCGTTTGCGGATACTCTTGCGGTTGCGTGCGGTTCGCGTTATAAGCCGGACCTTCAAGAGTATTCCGGAGGATGAGAACGTGATCGCGAAGAGAATGGGACAGTCGGACGAAACCGAGGTTTTCGACGGCAACGATAATACGCCGATGGTGGCAACGGCGATGCGAGCGGGGGCGGAAGCGGGCGAACGTGCCGGCCACGTGGAAAAGAAGGAAGAAGAGAAAATCGGCTTGTTCTGGCGCGTGTTCGGCGGAACATTGCTCAGTATCGTGGCGCTCGTCGCGATCACGCTTTACAACAATCTGCACTCGGGAATCTCCGAGTTACGCGCCGAGATCGGCAAGCTGAACGAAGCAAGGGCGGACCTCGTCAAGAAGGACGATTTTCAGGCACGCCTAACGACGAACTACGACCGCATTCAGAGCATCCAAGGGCAAAATAACTCGCAGAACGCGATGCTGACCGGTTACCGCAGCGAACTGGACGGCCTGAAAGACCGCGTGAGCCGCCAGACCACCGACATTGATGCGGGCAAAAAGGATACGAGTCTCGTCCTCGAAACGCTGAAAAAAGATGTCGCTACGCTGGAAACGCTCAAGGAAAAGCTCGTCGGTCTGGCCGCCGATGCCAAGTCGTTCCGCGATGAGCATCAGAAACTGCGGCAAGACGTGGACAAGAACCAGGCCGCCGACGCCGAACGCAAAGCCTACCGCGACGAACAGCACAAAGAGCACGAAAAGACCATCAAGGAAATGAAGGCGATGATCCTCGATTGCCAGGTAAAACTGGCAAGGCTCGAAGGGCAACAAATCGCACCAAAATCGACCGCACCCAAGCCAAACAGCACGCGGGCCAACACGCCGATGGTCAAGCCCGACGCAAGCGACCCCGAACAACCGTAGATTACTTCCGCACGGTGCGAACGTACTTTTTCTCGCCGATCCAGACGGCGAGTTGTTCGCCTTCGAAGCTCAAGTGTTCGAGCGTTCCCGGTGCGGGTGGTTGGAGTACGCCACATAGCCGCCCGATCGGGTCGAAGACCTGCACTCCGAGCGGGGTGGCGGCGTAAATCCGGTTGCTGGCGTCGATGGCGAGGCTCGTCACCGTCGTTTTGGTTCCAGCCCATTTCGGCACGTGCAGGGCACAGT
>JAYSYI010000211.1:0-1924 GCA_043727665.1 Limnoglobus sp.
TATACCGCCGATTCACCCATTGATTCTCTCTTCGATAGGCACCCATGTTTTCCTCCGCAGACCGTCGTGCGTTCCTCGGTTCGGCTTTTGCGGGCCTCGCAGCCAACCTCGTTTCGGCCGCCGATCCCAAGCTGATCGCGCCGCGGCCATCCGAAGATTTCGCCTTCCAGCCGAACACGTTGTTCCTCACGTGGCAACGCGACCCGACCACCACGATGACCGTGCAATGGATCGGCGCAGTCGGCGAAACCGACGATCCGACGATCCGTTATGGCGAAGTCAACGCATCGGATTGGTTTTTGGTGAAACCGACGATCAAACCGTATCCGAAGACCGAACTCAAACTGTTTCGTGCCGAACTGACGGACCTGACGCCCGGTGCAGACTACGAATTCCGCATCGGCAAATCGTCGCCGACGTACAAATTTCGGACGATGCCCACGAAAGCGACGAACCCGATTCACTTCGTCACAGGAGGGGATTGCGGCATCAACTCGCACACGATTGCGAACAACATTCAGGCGGCCGCGCAAGACCCGATGTTTGCGGTCATCGGTGGCGACCTCGGCTACGATAACGGCAACTCCGCCGAGGTCAGCTTGGCATTCATCCGGAATTACAGCAAACACATGATCGGCCGCGGCGGGCGACTGATTCCGCTGATCGCCGGTATCGGCAATCACGAAGTGGCGGGCGGTTATAACCAGAAGCGCGACAAAGCGCCGTTCTTCTACGCTCTGTTCGATGGCCTGTACAAAGACACCGGCTTCGCCACTTTGGACTTCGGCGACTATCTCAGCCTCGTGATGCTGGATACGGGGCACACTTCGCCGGTCGGTGGCGAACAAGCCGACTGGCTCGAAACGACCTTGAAAGCCAGAGTCGATCACCCGAACGTGTTCGCGGTCAACCACGTGCCCGCGTACCCGTCGTATCGCACGATGGGCGCTACGCTACTTACGAAGTCCGGTACCGGCGACGAGAACCGCAAGTATTGGGTGCCACTATTCGAGAAGTACCGCGTGCCCGTCGTGCTCGAACACCACGACCACACCTTCAAGCGAACGAAGCCACTGATTAATGGCCTCGCGCACGACAACGGCGTGCTCTACCTCGGCGACGGCTCATGGGGTCGCATCCGCCCACCGCAGCCGCCCGAAAAGCTCGGCCACATGGCGATCATGGCCGGCGAGTATCACCTGACGCTGCACCGCATCCAGGGGAAAGATCGCTTCCACATGGCCCTCGACGAAACTGGCCGAGTGATGGACGTCAGCCACTCGGGCCAACGCACGCAAGGCCTATGCACCGTGCCCACGGCGAAGGGGTAAGGTTTGCAGACCGGCTAGAAATGATATGTGACATTATGGAACGATCGGATTCCGATCGAGAGGTCATCGACGTGAATGGAAACAACCGTCCAAATCGGTATATCCCCGTTCGGAAGGCGTTGCTCGGTGAAGAACTTCAAGCGAAACAGCTGCTCACCCGGTGCCACTTCGATTTCGTACGCGAATCCAAATTCCGAGTATTTCGGAGTGTGAAAAGTGAGAGTATCACTCAAGTGATGCGAAGTTGGTCTTTTCTTCGAATTTCCGCGTCATCGTTGTTCCGGGATCTGTTACAGCGATGCACCCGTTCCTCAAGTAGGTCGCGTTTTGTTTTTATCCCGGAGGGATTTCAGCGATTAGCCCCAGGTCGCGCTTCGCGCACCTGGGGTATGTGAATTTCAATCGACCCCGAACGGGGTCGTAGCGACTCGATTCCATCGTTCACAAGGCAATTTACGAGCGAATCGGCCCGGTTTATTAAACTCCGCACGCTTGAGAAAGCCGCTTCGACCCCGTTCGGTGTCGTGGAAAATTTGCAGAGTTCCCTGGGTGCGCGGAAGCCGCGACCCAGGGCTAATCGCTGAAATCCCGTT
>JAYSYI010000212.1:0-6050 GCA_043727665.1 Limnoglobus sp.
ATTTGTCCCGCCTCGGGTTGGACTTCGTTGCTCTGTACAATCGCGCTGTAACCGCCGCCCAACACGGCACGTTTTGTAGGCAAATAACTACCCATTTCGGTCGAACCGGCCAACTGAATCACGAAGGTCTGGATTGCGGGGCTGCGCGCTTTGATCTGAATCCCGTAGTCCGTGAACAACTCGAACGCGTTCGTGGCGATCGCAACATCACCGAGCCGTAGCACGTGAAGTTCCATCACGAACGGCTCGACGGTTCCCGCCCGCTGTCGCTCGAATCGCGTCACGACCTGTTGATGCCACCACACCATCGTCTGCTTTCCTTTTTCTTTGGAGAAGACGTCGACTTCGGCTTTCGACAGTTGCCATTCTCGCTCGGATACCTCGCGGCGGGGGAGTTCGAGCGGCTCGACGCGGTGACTCAGCGGCACGTCGGTATGCACATCGTTCTTCGCACCCTCATAGGCGTCGTCCCAGGCGCGCACGATCCGACGGGAGATGTCTTGCAGGCGGTCGAGGCCGCGCAACTTCCGCATCCGTTCATCCGCCTGTTTGCGAAACATCGGACGCGGCGATTGATCGCCCGCGGCCGCGGCCCAACCGAGAACGTGGAGGTCTTTCCCATACTTGGCACGCAGCGTCTCACGCACGGGGTGCCAAAAATCCGCGTTAATCGCCGACCGGCCTTCGACCTCCTGCGCCGGGCAAGCGATGTTGATCGCGGTGGCCACGAGCTTGTCTTTGGCGTCCCAAAAGAAGAGCACGTTGACATCGTGATCTTCGTAGCCTTCAATCATCCGAAAGTTCGGCTTGTCGGTGGCTCCATACATGACTGCCGTGCCATCCGCGTAGACGGCCCGCCGGTTGTGCGCAATCACGGCTTCGCCCAGACCCCAACTGGCCTTGCCGGGCTGTCTCGCTTTCCAGGCCGTCAGCACCGCTTCCGCCGCGCGGTCGGCGAAAAACTCGACGTACTCCGTCGGCTGCATCACGCCCTCTTTTGGGATTTCATACACGCCTTCCGTCAGTACGGGGGCGGTATGCGTGTGCGTGGCACTGAGAATGATTTTGTCGACGGGGAAGCCGGGCAACGCTTTCCCGACTCGCGCCCGCGTCTTCGCCAGGGCATCGGCTGGGATCAACACGAGGTCGCAAGCCACCAAGATCGCCCGATCCAACACCTTGTCGCCGTCGCGGGATTCCAGCGCCAAGGCGGTCGCCATCACGGGGCTTTCCACGCCGATCGAGATCCGTGTATGTAACTGCCCCCACAGTGCGACGGGCTTGTCCGGTGTAATGCTCACCGTCGCGCCGCCCACATACAGTTCTGCCGCATCGGCACCTGCGGCACAAAAGAAATAGCTTATCGCACTGAGAAAACAGCCGAACTGAATTGCTAGAGACATTTTGGAGTCCTTGAGATGAGTTAAGGGGACAGCATCGTATCACATTTTGAGGAACAGCCGGTGCTTTTCCAAATAGCGTAGGAACAGGTAGCAGATCGAAAGCGAGACGCCGAAGGCTGCGAAGACGTACCAAAGTGGGGCGTCGCGCGGGGCGAACGGTTTGATCGCGTCGTTGACCATGCCGTGAATGATGTAGCCGAGTAGCGCGTTCGTTCCGAACGTACGCAGGATGCCGATACGCAGCGTTCCGATGTCGCAGACCCAAACGAATAGTGCGTAAATTGCGAGTGAAAAGCCCGCCCCGAAAACGAGGTACGTCAGGCTCCCGGAACGTTGGCTGATGGTAAACAGGTTGTCGGTCGGCGGCTTTTCGTGGTTGAAAACGAATGGCGGTGCGGCCGGAGATACGGTCATTCGAAACTGCCATTCGTCGCGGTCGGACGGGGCCAGGTGCAAACACGTGAGGCCGTAACCGAGCACCAGGATTGCCAAACCCCACACCATCAATCGGCGAGCGACACATACGCGGCCATTACCCGCAACCCACGCATCGTAGGCGAGCGAACCGGCGATGAGTGGGATCGTCCACGTGAGAAAACCGAGCGGGCCGCCATCGACGCCGTTCGGAGGCGTGTTCGCCCAGCGGTAGTTGAACGCATACGACAATGCCAGATGCAACAGACCCGAGCCGATTGCGAATGCGATGCGCACGACCGGCCGCGACGCGATTACCGGCAACACCCACAGCGACGTGACCGCAATGTGGCCGAGCGTTTGAAACAAATCTTGCTTCGCCCAGCGCAACAGCACGGCATCGAGTTGCGTCGCGTCGGCCCATTTCTCCCAATTCGAACCGACGTTGTGAACGACGAACGCAACCAGCAACAACGCGAAGTTTCGCTGCAAGGCGTGTGAATACGCCGATTGCGTTCCGCTCGTTTCGGCGCGGCGAAGGAACGTCAGCCGATACGCGAACCCGACCGCAAAAAAGAACTGCGGCATGATCGAATCGGCGTAGCTGAAATACGTGTGGTGATGGCTGAGTACGGGAAGTATGGCCTTAATAGCCGCAAACGACCCGACGAAATTGACGAGCAACATCCCGAGAACCGTGTAGCCACGGAACTGATCCAGCGACGCAATCCGCGCAACATCGGCCATGTTTACTTTCGAGAAGGGACGAGCCGCGAATAGCAGTTGCAATTAACGATACGAAATTCGCCGGAATGCATTTCGTTCGCGCCCGCGTTCAACTATTTCGTATTGCAGAGATACCAGACAGTCGTTTGGAAAATTCGGATTGTAAGGGGCAAGGATCACTTGCGTCCGTCAGGTGTCATGACCATAATTCCCCTCACGGTTAAAGTGACGCCCGACTTTTATATCTCATACCGCAGGTAGGCCATGTCCGATCGATTTGAGGAGGATATTTTCCTCATCAGCGGCCGCCTTCGCCCCGATGTTGTGGACGGAACCACCGCACACGCTCTCCGCGAAGCTCTTTTGCATACGCGCTCCACAAATTGGGACAGCGTTCGCACGCCACACTTGTTCATGGGGTTACTCGCCGCGCCCGATTCGTCGATCACCGCATGGGCCGACCGCATCGGTGCAGATATGCACAAATTGCTCGATCAGTTCCGCGACTTGTTCTATCAAGAAACCGAACCGGTTCCGCCGCTATTGCTCAACCGCGAGTTCCTGTCGGACAACGTGCTACGTTTACTTCGCGACTCGTATGCTCGCGCCATCGATAACGGCCGCAACTTCCTCACGCAAATGGACATCCTCATCACGATGTTCAGCACGCCGAACAGCATCGTCGCCGAATGCTTCGAGCGCATCGGCGTCACCGCCGCCCACCTGACCGAAAACGCTGTCGCCGCCGAACGCGATGGCGATTGAACTTGCAGTAACGAGCCTGTAACGCAAGCGGCCCCGGTTCCATAACCGGGGGCCGCTTGTGTTTTGCGGGTACGATCAGTCGCGGACGGCGTACATGTCGTGCTCGGCGTTGACGTTGCCGACGATCCAGCGATTCACGTCTCGGAACATCTCCGCGTGCAGATCCTGATCGGTCGGGTACGTCTGATATTGTACGTCCGCACCGCAACCGTACAGGACTTTGTAATCCTTGTCGGTCTGACGGCGAATCGCTTCGGGGTTCGAGACGCCGTGCCCCATGAACACACGGAGTTTGCGGGCATCGTCGAAGCGGAATACGGGCTTGCCGAGGGTCGGCTGCGGCATGGTGCCGTTGAGTGCAATCACTCCGGCGACTTTCCCGGCCAGCGCGAACCCGGCACGGTATGCGGCATCGGCCCCTTCGTTCACGCCTACGAGGTAGACGCGTTCAGAATGAATCTGCACGGTCTGTCGAACAAGCGTCACCGCGAGTTCGACGTATTCGCTGAGCAAGCCCGCATTGCGATGGGCCCAACCGAAGCCGCGCTTGCCATCCGGGCGACGGCCGAGCGGCTCGGGGCCACGCAGGCTGAGGTACACAAAGTTCTGCGAGGAGATTCGCGGAACGTAACGCAACACTTGTTCTTCGTTCCCGCCACGCCCGTGAAACATCACCAGCAGCGGGTACGGGTAGCCGGGCACGAGCGATTCGGGCAGGTACGTCCGCACCGGTAACCCGGCCATGTTCTCCGCGTGGGTCAGTTCACCCCCTTCGGCCTCGTCTTCTTCCGGGCGGTCCATTCGCCAGTGATTCATTTCCTGCATGGGCTACCTTTGTATTCCGTGGGCGACCGAAATCGTCAGACATTCGTCGAGGGGGTCGTGCGAATGTCGTCGTTCGGTCTGTTGTCTGCTGCGGTTTCACGGGTGATTACGTCGCAACTCTACGTTGACCCTACGAAGCAGTCAATCGAAGCCCAGCGACGACTTGAATCGAAATGGTCATTTTTACGAAACCGCAGCACGATTGCACCGGATAAGCGGCTTACATTAGTTTTGCTAATCTTTTGCGCGCGCGCAAGGTGGGTAAGTAACGACTGTGATAGGGGCAGAAAATGCTTATTCTACAGGAAAGACCTTGCGCAACGATCGCGCAGTTCATAGGCGATGCGTATTCGAATTGCGGCAGTTATTTCACCACTTCGGGTGCGCGAATGCCGACGAGCAGTACGTCGGGGATGGGGTAATGCAATAACTCTTTTCGCGTCGTCGGGCGGCGCGACAGCGCATAAACGGCACGACCGTAAACGCTTTTGGCTTGGCCCACGGTCAGCGTGGCCGCGCGACACTTCAGATACACATCCATGTCCTTGTTGAGATAGCGATGGTAGTCGTCGGGCAACGGAACGAGCGTCAGCAGTTCGGGCACACCCACCGACAACACGGCGGCGAGCGTGTCGGAAATGCGAATGAGCAACGGCGAAGCCGGTTTGGCCTTAGCTCGCTTTTGCGATTGATAGACCACGCGCCGCAACAGCCCGGACTTCGGGCAAACGTACCAGCGATCTCGCCATGTCGAATCGATCGGCTCGCCATAACTGCGACCGCCTTCGCAATGACACGGAACGCCATCGATCAGCAACACCTGCGTGACGACGTATTGGTAGAGGTGCGTAAGGATATGATTTTGCACGATGTTGCCGCGATCGATGCGTTCGCAAATTTCCGAATGGATATTGTTCCAGGGTCGGCCAACATTCGAGTTCAAGAATCGACGCAGCGGGCCGAGGTGTTCGTTGAAATGTTTGAGATCGCGATAGGAAGCCTTAATGCCTTCGCGCGCCGGCGGACTGTCGCCCGACTCCATCGCGCGGTGGTACGACTTCCAATAACCTTTGGCCGGACGGCTACGCATCCGTGAACCCAATCGCGGCCGTTCGACCAAAACCTTCGCCATATCTGCTCGCATACCGCCCCCAACCCGTAAGTGTGGAAGGACAGACACGAAAGCGAAATCAGGGTTCGGGCATCATTCGTTTAGCCGCGCCGCGTAGTCTTCGGAGCGAAGCGCGTGGACTCGATGTATCGGACCACAACGCGATTTTACGTGACTTCACGCCGCACGCGCTCCGCTACGCAAAGCCTTCGCGTCGCGGCTAAACGTCGATATCACCCCAGGCGTGCCATACACACGTCGCCATTGGCGGTGCCGATCGCGAGGCGTTGGTCGTCGGGGGACCAGCTCAAAACGGAGATCTCGCTGGGGTGGCGTTCCGCGCCGATTTGCGGGGCTTTTTTGTTCGCGGGCTGCCAGAGGCAGACTTGCCCTTCGGGGCCGCCGGTCGCCAGAAGGTACCCGCGGCGTTGATACGCCAACGCGCTCAGCGGTTCTTTGTGGCCGGCCAACATCTGCGGTTTCGTGCCACCGGGGCCAGCCCCGCTGCAATCCCACACGCACGCCGACGGAGCGCCGCCTGTTGCCAGAAATCGCGACGAAAAGTCCCACGTCAACGAACGCACTTTGGTCGGGTAACCGTGCATTTGTAGCGGTTTGTCGGCGTTTTTGTCGAGCGTCCAGATGTGGATCGTGGCATCCTGGTTGCCGTGCGCGAGCATCGTGCCGTTTGGCGACCAGTGAACGCATAGCGGTGCGCCCTTCCATTCGAGCACTCGCGAAAGATCTCCCGTTGCGGCATCGTAAATGCGCACGCCACCGTAAACGGCCACCGCCAGTTGGTTCGC
>JAYSYI010000213.1:0-6046 GCA_043727665.1 Limnoglobus sp.
AAAGACGAACCGGTCGCGGTACCCGTCGAAGCCGCCGTCGCCGAAGTGGCCGAAGTGAAGTAAACGCAAGTGGTCAAACGAGAAAGCCGCATCGACAACGATGCGGCTTTTTTCGTTCAATTCTCAGACCACCACTTTCAGCGTCTGCGGTTCTAACACAATAATTGCTGCGGGTGGGATCACTGGCAATTCCGGTGGGGCGAACAATCGCTTCAGGGCGTTGCGCATGTTTTCCGCAAGCACGTAGAACACGGGCACCATCACGAGTGTGACCAGTGTGCTGAGGATGATCCCGCCGATTATCCCGCGCGCCATCGGGGCGCGGGTTTCGGCACCTGGGCCGACGCCGATGGCGGCGGGGATGGCACCCGCGACACACGCGAGGCTCGTCATCAGAATTGGCCGCAAACGGATCGGGCACGCTTTCAGCACCGCTTCCTTTGCCGTCAGCCCCTCGGCACGCAGCCGGTTCGCGTAATCGACGAGGATGATCGAATTCTTCTTCACCAACCCCATCAGCAGAATCATGCCGATGAGGCTCATCATGTTCAACGTGTCGCCCGTCGCCCACAACGTAACGAGAGCACCGGTTGCTGCGAACGGCAGTGCGAGCAACACCGTGAACGGGTGAATGAACGACGCGAATTGTACCGCCAGAATGCCGTAGACAATCGTGATGCCGAGCGCGAGTGCGAAGATCAGTCCGCGATTCGTTTCTCGCATCGCCTGGGCGTTTCCGAGTTCGACGACCTCCGCATCGTCGCCGAGAATTCGCTTCGCGATCACCTGACACGCGGCCACCGCATCGCCCTGCGACACACCGACAGCGGGCGTCGCGGTGATCTCGATCGAACGCTGATGCTTGAATCGGTTGAGCACGGGCAGCGTCGCTTGTGGTTGCACGCTGACGACATCGACGAGCGGGACGAGGCGATTCTCGCCGACGCGAATCGGCACGATATTGAGGTCCGCAGGTGTCGCACGCTGCCCCGCTGCGAGGCGAACGCGAACATCGTAACGGCGGCCATTGTCGGTGAACTTCGCGATCTTCTGCCCGCCGATCATCAGGCTCAGCGCCTCCGCGACGCGGCCAACGGGGATGTTCAGGCTCGCGAGTTTATCGCGATCCGGAATCACGCGCTGCTCGGTTTTGCCGGGCCGATAGTTCGCATCGACGTCGGCGACCATGCCGCTCTCGCGCATCTCTTCCATGATTCGATTCGCGAGGCTCGGCAACTCTTTCCACTCGCCGCGCAGCGAAAAATCGATCGGGTCGCCGCGTTGGGCGGTGAAGCCTTCTTGCGACAGATCGCGCATGACGACGCGGATGTCGCTGATTTGCTGCAACTGCAAACGGATCGCTTGCATGATTTCGAGCTGCGACTGTGTACGTTCCGTTTTCGGCACCAACCGCACGAAGAGATCGGCTTCGAATATCAGTTGGCCGTTCTCGCTGCCGGCCGTTGTCACGACCCCCGCGACATCGTTTCGGTTGAGCAGAATCTCCTCGCATTCACCGAGCAAATCCTTGACTTGATCGATGTTCGAATCGACGGGGCAAACGATGTGTGCCACGAATCGGCTTTGGTCTTCGCTCGGAATCAGTTCGCGGCCAATCACATCGTTCGCCAGAATCCAGACCGCAATCGAGCCGATGCCGACGCCGACGAGCAGAACGAGCAATGGCACTTTCAACGAAAATACGAGGATGCGACGGTAGAGGAATGTGACGCCGCGGAGCGCGAGGTCGGTTGGCAGAATCAGCACGGGTGTCAGTAGGAAACGGTCGATGAGTGCGTAAAGCTGGTGGCCGCGCGTGGCGAGAAAGAAGCCGATCAGAAACGCCGCCGGGAATGCGTACGACGCACCGATGTACGGCGCAACCGGGTCCGACCACCCCGCGTACGGCTTGGCAATCGGCATCGCGATCAGACCGCGCAGGCCAAATAAGAACAGCGTCAGCATGATGCCACCAATGACGCCGAGCGACCATTTTCGCCGACGCGGGATCGTCACGCGATGGCCGTGGCGGGCATCAAGAAACAGCGAGCAGAGCATCGGCGTAAGCGTTAAAGCGGACACCAACGATAGCAGCACGGCCACGCCCACGGTGACGCCGAACTGGAAGAAGAAGCGGCCCACGGTGCCCGAAAGGAATGCCACCGGCAGGAAAATCGCGACGATCGACAGCGTGGCGGCCACGGCGGCAAACTGTATTTCGCGCGCACCGAGCAGTGCCGCACGCAATCTACTAAGACCTTCTTCGCGACGGCGATAGATATTTTCGAGAACGAGAATCGCATCATCGACGACGACGCCAACCGACAGCGACAACGCGAGGAGCGTCATCAGGTTGATCGTGAACGGCGGGTGCCCGAATAACTTCATGCCGTAGTTCACGAAAAAAAATGTCCCGGCGAGCGAAGTCGGGATCGACAGGCAGACGTTGATCGTCGTGCCGATCGAACCGAGGAACACGAAGCAGACCACGGCCGTGAGTGCGATGCCGAGGAACAGCGTGAACTTCATCTCGTTGACGTTCTCGCGGACGAACAGTGAGTAATCGATCGGCACGTGCATCTCGACGCCGGCGGGTAGCGTGCGGCGGAGTTTCGGGAGTTCCTGTTTGACGTTCTCGCACACCGCGACGAGGTTGCCGCCGATCGCCTTGCGAACGCCCACCGCCACGGCGGGTTGCCCGTTGTACCGTGCCACGCTGCGTTCGTCTTCGGTGCCATCCTCAACTGCCGCGACGAGGTCGCCGAGGTACACCGGCTGGCCGTTGCGGCGAGTAAGGAGAATGCGTTTGAATTCGTCGATGCTATACGCTTCGCCCATCGCTCGCACGTTAAACTCGATACTGCGGCTCGTGATCGTCCCGGCGGGCAGTTCCTGATGCTGGCTGAGGATGGCCGTACGGATTTCGGCGGCGGTCAGGTTGTACGCCCACATTCGGTTCGTATCGAGCCAGATTCGCACGTTTCGTGCCCGTAAACCGGCAAATTGCACGCCACCCACATCGGCGATGGCGGCAACCGATTGTTTGAAATCCTTCTCCGCGAAGTCACAAATCTTCCCGTGCGACACCGTCGTACTCGATAGCGTGATCCAGAGAACGGGCAGATTATTCGGGTTTAATTTCGCGATGACGGGCTGTTCGATTTCGCGTGGCAGCTTCCGCCGGGCTGCCGAAACTGCATTTTGCACGTCTTGCATCGCGATGTTGACATCGCGCTCGAGCCGAAAGAACACGTTGACCTGGCTGATCCCCTGGTAACTTTGCGACGCAATGTAATCGACGCCTTCGACCCCCGCGACGGCATCTTCGACGACATCGGTCACGTCGCCATCCATCACTTCGGGTGATGCACCTTCCAGCGCAATCACCACGGTGACGACGGGGAAATCGACTTCGGGAAACTGGCTCACGCCCATCTCGCGATAGCCGAGATAGCCGAAGACGAACATCGACGCCGCCAGCATGACGGCGAACACGGGGTTGCGGATGCTCTGATCGGCGAGGCCGCCTTTGGGACGTTCGCGCGGGAGCGATTCGCTATCGGAATTATTCATCGACTCACTTCGCGGGGAGGCGGGCAGAGGTTCGGCAGGCTTCACGGGCCAACGGCCCAGTCGGTAGTTTTGCGAGTTCGCGGATGCGGGCGATGGCTTCGGGCGTGCCGATCCGTTCGAGGAGTTCAATCGCGCGACTGGCACGCACATCCGGCTTTGCCAGAAGCGTTTCCAGTCGTTGTTGCACTTCCGGAGACTCGGTTTCTTTCAGTGTGCGCTGCATCATCGATTCCGCACGCCAACCGGCCAAGGCCAGTTCGCGACTAGCCGTATCGCGGTCCGCAAACGCAGCGGCGTCGAGGTTCGCGATCCACTTTTCGTACCGTTGAATGTCGCCTTCGGATGCGAGTGTCGTCACATTTTTCGCATAAGCAAAACCGGCCACGGGTTCGGCGGCGAGCATGTGAATCGCTCGCCGCGCTGCGGCCGGTTTGCCGCCGAAGTCGGATTTCGCTTTCGCGATGTCTTCGAGAGTCGGCTTCGCCCGCGCCCATCTGCCGAAAGTCATGTCCCAGCCATGCACAATGCTGCCATGCGATGTGTAGAACGTGCGGCCATCATTCGAGAACATCGCAAGTTTCGGCTCGCCGAGCGCGTGTTCGTTTCGATACAGTTCCTCACCCGTAGCGGTTTCCCAAACGATGATCGACGTCGGGCTGAGTTTCGCGAGTAACCGACCATCCGCTGACAGTGCGGTGTCATTTTCTGTTTTCGGCGTGTCGACCATCGTGGATCGCGAAATGTCGGTGCCCGTTTGGAGATCGACCAGACGATAATTGGTCAAGTTCGGGTCGTAGTTTGCGCCAACGCCAGCCTCGTGGCAGATCGTCTCGATATTGCCTAATTTCGAGGGCCGATTCGACTTTGAGATTGCGTCCCGGCAGATCACGACATCATTGTTCGTGTGATACATCGAGCCGAGGTCGGGCGTGAAACCGATCGGCGTCCCGGGGAAACGATCGAGTTCACGGCCCGTTTTCGGATCGAGGATGAGTGTACCCGAGCGATCTTCGTAAGCCAGACTATCGCCGAAAGGCGACACGACGGGCCGCACCGCGCTCGATTGTTTCGCTTTCGTCCATATCGTGCGACCCGTATCGGTATCGAGCATTGCGGGAGTCCGATCGATGCCCACGAACAAACCGTGCTTGGTGAACGCCGCTTCTGGTGCGAACCGCGTGGCGATTGCTTTTTCCCAAACGAGTTGCCGTTGTTTCACAGCCCACACGCGAAGTGGGCCTGCCGAGCCAGACGCTTCGTTCATCGTGAACAGGCGTTGGTTGTCGAACGAAAATCCGAGCCGAATGCGGCCCGGATCGACGCGCGTCGAGTCCGTAGATTTCGCAAACTCGGCACGCAATGCTGTCACGTTTTTTCCCGTTGTCGTGTTCCAGATGTAAACATCGGGCCTGCCGAGAGCCGATGTCGCTGCAAGCGTGCCATCGGGTGACAACACCATGTCACAGACCAACCCGGCATGGCCGAGCAGGGCAGGGGGCTGCGTGCTGGTGGACAGATCCCACACGATTGGCCGACCAGCATCGATTGCCAAGTAGCGACTATCCGACGAGATTTGATAACTCCCGGACCACGCCGAGTTATCGACCGCAAATGTGATTTTGCCAGTCGCGACCGACCAGCCGCGAAGGTGCTGCTGATCGCCGGCAACGACCATCGTGCCATCGGGCGTGAACCGGATCCGCGTTGGGTGCGAAAAATACCACGTCGTCGGGGCCATATCTCGCAGCGGTTTCCGCGTCGCGACATCCCAGATTTGAATCGGGCCAGCCGGTTTGGCGTTCTCGTCGTTTTCTCGGTAGCATGTCGTGCCCAGTTGCGTGCCATCGCGGCTGAGCGTGACTGTGGCAAACCGATGATCCTTCAACGGCGTGACTTCCCAATTCGGCAGATCGGCGTACCGCACCGACACGCTGCCATCCGAGTGACAGTACGCGAAGCGTTTCCCATCGAGCGATGCCGATAATCGCTTGATGTTCATCACTTTCGGAATCGCAATCGCGTCGGTGTTGCCGTAGGTCCGTTCGATTCGGCAACCTTTCTTGTCCTCGATTGCGAGGTAATCGCCGTCGTCGGAAATCGTCAAGTTCTCCAGGCTGGGAAACTTTCGTGCCCGGATTTCCAACCCCGTTAGCGTCTCAAACACGTGGAGCGATCCCCACTTCTCTTCGCCCGTTTCGAGAACGATAACATGCTTGCCATCCGAGCTGATCGAGAAGCGATCTTGTTCGGCAAACGCGAAGGCTTTCATTCGTTTCGTGGTCTCGCCGGTAGCAATATCCCAACTGTGAATGTCATTCGTCGAAATTCTCACGAGATCGCGGCCGTTCGGCGAGAAGCCGATGGCCTTGCTCGCAGCGCCCGTCTGAAAATTTGTCCAGCCAAACGCAACGACGTTGCCACTCGAACGATCCGGATCTTGCCCCGATGCTCGGTTCGTAACAAATATTGCGAC
>JAYSYI010000214.1:0-6042 GCA_043727665.1 Limnoglobus sp.
GGTCGGAGGTCGGAGTTGGCGGGGCAGCAATCACGGTACGAATGTGCTACGAAAACCAACGCAATCGCGCAACCCCACTTCAGGAGGCTGAAGGGTTACAAGATTTTGAGTTGAATGCGGGAATGCAATCTGACACCGTATTGCTCGATGGCGTGTCGAACGCACTCTCGCTTACGATCACTGGCGGCGACGGCATGGAGCGACCCGGCCCGCTGGATCACGTGCGATTAGTTGCGGGGGCCACGAAAGACCCACTGTTGATCGATGTGGAACAGTTCGATCTTCCTGCCGGCACGCTATCGGTCATCGACCGCGAATTGGCCATCGATATTTTCAACCTGACGGGCGGTACGCTCGACGGGAAGGGGACTTTGACGATCAACGCATTTGCGGCGTGGACTGCGGGCACGATGACCGGAACGGGGAAAACGGTCAACACGTATGGCTCCATTCTCGAAATTCATGGTCCCGATCCCAAAACCCTCACCGCGCGGACACTTCAAAATTGGGGTAAGATTCGTTGGACAGAAGCCGAGATTTTCGGCGATACGGGTACGATTGATACGAGGTTTTATGGGGAATTTGCGGCAACAGGAATCTTCCACGGCACACTCGTCGATAATTCCGAATTCACTTCGGGTACAAATGGGACGGTCGGTACGTTTTCGATTGCAGGCGCATATACGCAGGTGCCTTCACATAATGAGTTTTTCCACGTCGATCTTCTGACTCCAGAGAATTCGGACCTTCTGAATGTTTCGGGCGTGATATCCCTCGACGGCAGCTTGATACTGAACGGACTACTCGGGTTCCACGGTAGCCAATTCACGCTCATCAACAATACAGGCCTCGGTGCCATTAATGGCACTTTTTTGGGTTTACCAGAAGGTAGTTCTGTATCCGTAGGCACCGCAACATACATAATTTCATATACAGGCGGTAACGGAAATGATGTTGTGATTACTGGCGGAGAACCACCGCCCCCGCCGCCATACGTCCCACCACCGCCACCATACGTTCCACCACCGCCGCCATACATGCCGCCGCCACCATACTGCCGCCCCCGGGTGAAGGTTCAGGTTGTGGAAGCGGTTCCGGCAGTGGAAGCGGGTCAGGATCGGGCAATGGAAGTGGAACTGGTTCCGGTAGTGGCAATGGCTCAGGGTCTGGTAGTGAATCGGGGGCCACTTGAGAAATGTTGCGAAGTGGAGAAATTGTGGTATCTCATTCGGCGTGGAGCGATCGCCGTACTCTTCGCACAACGAGCAAAATGGTGAAACTGATTGCCAGTATCGCGCCGGGTTCGGGCACGGGGGTGAAGTTCCAGGCGAGGCCGTAGAGTTCTGTGGTGCTGTTGCTGAAGTCCCACACGTCGCCGGTGTAGACGACGCGCAACCCGAACTCTCAGGAGTTTAAATTCGTGAGAGACAAGTGCTCCGAGTTGTTGTACAGGCTCGCCGATTCGGCAATCTTCGTCGTGAACACACCATTGACCAACGACCAGACTTCGAGGTCGAGGTTCGCGAGCTTGTTCTCACTTAAAACTCCGGGGTTCGCGAAGTTGTCCACAGTCCGATCCGCGAGCCACGTCAGCGTGACTGTCAGTGAAGAGCCGGTGCCCGAAGCGATACTGTTGAGTTTGTAGCTATTGGTGCTGGTGATCGGGCTGACGTCTTGGATTGCGGTCGAGAGATCGTAACCGCGATTCATGACGGCAACGGTATTCGTCGGAGTGACTCCCGTGTTGCCGCGCGTCGATGTGGTGTTGCCATAATACTGGTAGGCGGCGGCAAGATTCATGCGACCGGTGCCGACGTTTTCATCGACGGCCTGCGTTGTGCGGATGACGCCGTTCGAGAGTGCCTGGTTGTTCGTCCAGCCAGAGGTTTTGTCTGCCGAATTCATTAGCACCGCTTTGATAACGCGGTTATCCGTACCGTTCGCCAGGTTCAATTGTCGGGCCACGTCGACCATCAGCGTCGCTCCACCCGCAACGGTTGGTGCCGCGAAACTCGTTCCGGCCACGTTCCCCGAGTAGAAATTGGATGCACCATCCCCGGTATTGCCGGTGTTTCCACCCGTCGCGCCACCGTAATAGGCGAGCGTGAGGTTTTGTCCCGGTGCGGAAAGATCGACGCGAATTCGACCGCCGACGATCGTGGTGCCCGTGACGCTGATCGCTGAGACAGTGGGGATGAAGACATCTTGGCGGCCACGGCTGCTGAAACTGGAGACGGTGTTGAACGGTTGGGCGTCGGTGTCCGCACCGAGTGCGCCCACGGAGATCACGTTGTAAGCGGTAGCGGGACCACCCACGGTGTTCGAACCGGGGCCACTATTTCCCGCACTGAACACGAACACTTTACCCGTATCGCGAGCCAGAGCATCGAGGGTTTGCGCTTGATACGAACGGCCTGCGGAGTCGCCGCTGAAGCCCCAACTGCTGTTGACGACATCGGCCGTAACGCCGCCGACGCCGGTTTTCGTCGCGATCACATAGGGTTGCAAGAAGTCCGCTGCGGTAAAGTTAAAGCTGCCGTTGTACGCCCCGGGTGTGAAACCGAATGACGTCGCGAGTGACCCTGACCATAATGTCGATCCGTAGGCGATCCCGCGCGTGACGGCATCTCCGCCAGTGACGCGGCCCGCGATCGTGTGTCCCACCCACGTCGCATGACGATCCATTGCGGCCGTGTTGCCAAGTAGCGCACCGACGTTGGATGGCCCGTTGATGAACGTGGTCACGTGCGTAAGCGTTTCGTGTCCGTTCCAGATATGCCTGCCTTCGATGTTCGCAACCCGTGCCGTCGTGCCGGTGTAACCCGCGTTGTAAAACGTGTTCGCACCCAGAAACGCATTCACATCGAAGCCGGAAAACGTTCCGGGTTGCGACGTAACAAAATGGCCCACGCCAACATTGATGAACGGCTCGTCTGCGCGGCACGATGGCCCGTAAATCGAGGAAAGGACGACAACCATCGTCGCAAATATGATCTGGTTAAAGCGATTTCGCAGCATGCGTGCTCTCGGCGAAGCTTTGGGAATGTTCTCAATATTCACATACTAGGCCGAACTGTATTCTGTTACCACAGAATTGCAATGACTATTACGGTAGAATTTCCTCCACCGCGATCATCGCCACCGCGACGCCATCGAGCGTGAGCGGCAGCGATTGCCCCGCCGTGTAGTTTTGCACGTTCGTGTAGCTCTCGCCCACGGGAAGTGTGTGGACTTCAATCTGACGATCGACGAGGTTCACGATCCAGTATTCGACGATGCCCGCACGGGCATAGATTCGCGCTTTGTCGATGCGATCGCGTGTCAGCGAACTATCGGAGACTTCGATCGCAAGGTCGATTTCTGCCGGTCCGGGATGCCGGAGTGCGAATGTCTGGTCGTCTCCTTTAACGATCGCGAAATCGGGTTCGGGCTGGCTGTCGCTGCACGCAATCGACGACTGACACCGTAGTTGCCATTCATCGGGAGTGATTCGGGAAAGCGTCCGATTGATTCGCTGAATCGCGTTCTCGTGCGGTGGGTTTCGCGGCATTTTTGTCACCACGTAGCCTTCGAGCAATTCGACTTTATCGTCGTCGGTGAGAACGCCCACTTCGATCAACAGCTGATATTGCTTCACGGAAAACCGGTACGGAGTTGGCATGTCGGCTGTCGTCATGGCGGTGACTCCGGGGATGCGAAACGGAATTACGGCAGAAGCGCTTCGACTGCGATCATCGCCACCGCGACGCCATCGAGAGTGAGGGCCAGCGATTGCCCTGCCGTGTAGTTTTGCACGTTCGTGTAGCCATCGCCAACGGGAAGTGTGTGGACTTCGATTTGCCGATCGACGACGTTCACGATCCAGTATTCGACGATGCCCGCACGGGCATAGATTCGCGCTTTGTCGATACGATCGCGTTCGAGGGATTTCTCCGAGACTTCGAGTACCAAACCAACGTCTTCGCCACGCGGATGTCGTACGACATACGATCGTGAATTTCCTCGCACGATGGCAAAGTCTGGTTCAGGCTGGCTTTGATCGAATTCCAGCGAACAAAGGATGCGATAATTCCATCCTGGAGGTATCACCGGATACAGACAACTCGAAACGAGATCGACCGTGCCATCGTGAGGCGGTGAACGTTGTAGCCGTTCGACGAGGTAACCTTCGAGAAGTTCAATTTTGCTGTCTTCGTTCAGGATGCCATGTTCGATCATCTGCGAATACTGTTTCAGGCTGAGCTTATGGAGACTAGATAGATAACTCATAGGTACGGTTAACATCGTTACTCCCAGAATGCGAACGGCAACGGAATTCTATCCGTTGCCGCGCGGTTTGCACAATATCGATTCGCTCGTTACTTCTTTGCGGCGAAGGCTTGTTGCACGGCTGCGCCGAGGTCGGCGGGGGTCGGTGCGGTTGCGATGCCGGCCATTTTCAGGGCGGCGATTTTATCCGCGGCGCTGCCACTGCCGCCGCTGATGATCGCCCCGGCGTGGCCCATGCGGCGGCCGGCGGGGGCGGTCTGACCGGCGATGAATGCGGCGACGGGCTTCTTCATGTGCTTCGCCACGTAGGCGGCGGCGAGTTCCTCGGCCGTGCCGCCGATTTCGCCGATCATTAGGATCGCCGACGTGCCGGGGTCGTTCTCGAACATTTCCAGCAGGTCGATCTGGTTCGTGCCAATGATCGGGTCGCCACCGATGCCGACGCAGGTCGATTGCGAATATCCGAGTGCGGAGAGTTGGAAGACCGCTTCGTAGGTGAGCGTGCCCGAACGGCTGATGATGCCGACGCCGGTTTTGCCTGGCTCGGTCGGCTTGTGAATGTAGCCGGGCATGATGCCGATTTTGCACTGGCCGGGCGTGATGATACCGGGGCAGTTCGGCCCGATCAGGCGGCTGCCGGGCTTCGATTGCACGAATCGCTTGGCCTTCGCCATATCGAGAACGGGAATGCCTTCGGTAATCGCCACAATGAGCCGAATCCCCGCGTCGGCGGCTTCCATGATCGCATCGGCGGCCCCACCGGGCGGGACGAAGATCATCGTCGCGGTCGCGCCGGTCTTCGCCACGGCTTCGGCCACGGTGTTGAACACGGGCAGTTGCTTCTTCGATTCTTTCCCCGTCCAGGTCGTGCCGCCCTTTTTCGGAGTCACGCCGCCAACGAACTGACTGCCATACAGCAGGCACTGATCGGTGTGGAAGCTACCCGCAGACCCCGTGATACCCTGGCAGATGACTTTGGTAGATGCGTCGACGAGAATGCTCATGGGTGGGTCTCGGTACTTTTCGGTTCGGGAAAACGCATCGGCTCGGCGAGGTACGCAGCGAGCGCGTTACTCGATTGATACAAGTGACTCCGGTGCCCGGCGAGGGCGAGATAGCCGCCAAACGTGAAAAGTGCAAGCGGCGCGAGCCATTCGACGAGATCCGGTAAGGCAACTTTGACGTAGTCGAAGTCGTGAGACTTCGGGAAGTCGCTGCGTCAGAAGTCTCACAACTTCCGTGTTCTTCGGTCCTGAAAGGATCGCTCACGTAACCCATGGTGATACCATGGGGGAGGACCGCACCCATCGCCATCTTTTGCAAATTGCGTCGTTCGTGGAAACATTTCTGGAAGTTCGAATTCAGTTGCGTGCCTCGATTGGTCGAAAATGCCATTCGAGGAGAACATGCGATACACGACATTGCAGGCGGGGCGGTTCGTTGCGGCGGTTGCAGTACTCGTTTATCATGTGGCGTGTCACGGTCGGGATATCCTCGGTCTCGAGTCGATTCTCACGGGGCCGATCCCCACTTACTACTTTCGGACATCGGTCATTTTCTTCTTTGCGCTGTCCGGTTTCGTACTTGCGCACGGTATTCAAACGGGGTCGTTACGTCGGTTCCTCTCGTCGCGATTGCTGCGTCTGTTTCCGTCGTATTGGCTGGCTGTGGCATTCGTTTGGTTCGTTCGCGAGATGGCAGTGCGGCCGTTACCTTGCGATTTTAAAAGTATGATCTACGCTCTGACGCTTTACCCCGCGGGGCCTGGCGGCG
>JAYSYI010000215.1:0-1918 GCA_043727665.1 Limnoglobus sp.
GACAAGCGAAACCTCGCCGACGAGACGAAGCACCTGCTGGAGATGTTGAACGAAAATGGCTTCGTGCAACTCCTCGCGATCTGCGGGAACGATGCGGAATGGCCGTATTACGTGATGAATTACGTCGAGAAATCGCTGAAGGACGTTCTCGATAATCCCGCACCGCTGCCGACGAAAGACGCGATCCGCATCTTCACGAAACTCGTCGAGGCGATGTCGTACGCGCACAACCGCCCGCGAACCGCGCTCGTCCATTGCGATTTGAAACCGGGGAACGTGCTCATCAACGAGCAAGGCCACCCGCTGATTACGGACTTCGGGCAGTCGCGTTTGGTCGAAGAAGAAACCGCCGCACTCGGCACCGAGGGTTACATGCCCCCGGACCAAGCCGACGTCGGCCACGATCAGGCCGATAAGCGTTGGGATGTCTACGCGCTCGGGGCCATCGGTTTCGCAATGGTATCGAAAGACCGGATGCCGCCGCGTTGGGAAGCGGTGCAGAAAGAATTGTCGACGGGCAAGCAGAATCGCCGCACCGAGACGCACCTCAAACGCTACCGCGATTCGCTGCGAAAAATCGATGTGGACTGGGACAAATTAGCGCCCGATGTCGACCGCAACTTCCGCGAGATTCTCGATAAATGCCTTGCCACCGAGGAGAGCGAACGTCACGACGACGCCAGCGATATTCTCGAAGCGCTGCGAGCGCGGAAACTGCGACAGAAGCGTCGGCCGATCTTGCAACTCGGGTTACTCGCCACAATTGTCTGTGCGATTGCGACGTTGGTCGCCGCACGGGAAATCCACATCCGGACCGTCGGCGAAAGCCGGAAAAGCCTGATGAAAGAGATCGTCGCCGGTCAGTCCGACTTGGGGAAAGTCGCTGCCGAAACGCTCGAAACGCGGTTGCAGGAACGGGCGGTGTTCCTCAAAAACCAAGTCGCTTCGCCGGACTCCGAACCGGCCCGGAGAGCGTTAGCGAGCGCGGTCGAAAAGTACAAACATCGTTCGCTGCCACCGCCGTTCGTCTGGAACGAAACCGACCGCAAGCCCGCCGCCGACTGGCTCAAGGAAGTCAATCGCCGTGGCGGAGAACAAAAGCTGTTCGCCGCTCTCGGCGCGGGGATCCTCATCCACGCCGAACGCCGCGCGTACACCTTCGCCGGGTGCGAAGATAACGACACAAAGGCGAATCAGTGGACGATTAAGTCGCCGTGGAAAGACGACGTTCAGATCGAGAGTGGCGGCGTCAATTTTGCATTTCGCGACTACTTCAACGGGTTAGATTTGCCCGACAACGCAGAGAATCGCAAAGGGCAATTTTCCCCGATCACCGCTCCGCACATTTCCACGGTCTACCAATCGACCCGTCCGCTCAATCCGTGGTACGTCGAAGTTTCGCAGCCGTTATTTGCACCCGACGACGACAAGCAGGTCGTAGGACTCATCACGTGCGCGATCGAAGTTCGCAAGGATCTCGCCGATTGGCTGAACAATGCGGGCGTCGAAAAGGCTCAGAATGCGGAAGATTCCCACGCGCCGAAAGAACTCGGTTCGTTGGTGTGGGTGATCGATGGCCGCGGCAAACTCGTCTGGCGGAACAACATCGCCGCCGCCGTGAGCGACCCGAAAAACATCCCTTCGTACCAGGAATTCCTCGGCACAATACCCGACGATCAGCGCAAAAGCCCGACCGAAGTCTACGACCCGATGGACGCGAAAACGCGGCTCATCGCGGTCAAGCAAGAGTTGAAGCCACTCGAAAATTCGACGAACAAAGACGTCCTGCCGTGGCACGTCGTCGTTGCAAAAAACGCCGACGAAGCCATGAAACCCGTCGACGATTTATCGAGCAACCTCATCCGAGCAGGCGGCTTCGCGCTCCTCGCATTCACAGCCATCGCCGGTTTCCTGTGGT
>JAYSYI010000216.1:0-1916 GCA_043727665.1 Limnoglobus sp.
TGCAATCGCTGTCCGATCCTTCGGTGAAGATCGTTCGCGAAAACTTGCAAAATGGAGCCATCGGGCCGTTCGTGCAATTCCAGGGTGGCGCGTTCCGCAACGACAGTCGCGGGCAGTGGCGGTTCTATCGTGTAGCCACCGCGATGAACCCGAAAACCGTCGATTGGCCGATGTTCCTCGGTTCGGGATTCGAAGTCGGCGGCGTTCGCATCGGGCCGAAAGCGGAGCAATTCCCGTTCGATCGCACCACCTTCGCACAGTGGCGGTGTTCGACCGCGTTCTCCAGCGGGCCGTACTCGGATTTACTCGTTCCCCTCGTTGCGAAGTTTATGTCCGCAACCGGGCTGCGCTACCCTGTTCGCGTGATCGGCTCTGGTGGGTTGTTCCACGAGCACGATGGCCGCGACATTCCGGATACCGCAACGATTTGCGCCGAGTATGCCGAAGGCTGCCAGATGCTCGTGACGGCGACTACTGCCAGCAATTACCCCATCGAAGAAGTGATTCGCGGGCGACGCGGTTCCATCCGCTTCGCGAAAGAGGGGCTGCAACTCTTCCGCGATGAACCATCGAAAGCCAGTGCGTTCCCGGCACGGCTGGATCGCGTTCTGGAAGCCACGGAAACGATCGCCGTCGAGTCGCCGAAGAATGAGACCGAAGCCGTTTGGCGAGACTTCATTAGTTGCGTGCAAACCCGGAACGCGAACCCGATCTGCCCGCCGGACGTGGGGGCTGCCGCCGCGATTATCGCTTCGATGGGCTGGGAAAGTAGTCGCCTCGGGCTGGCGCTGACGTGGGATGCCGTGCGCCGCGAAGTCCGCCCTGCCCCTTCCGGTATGCTGCGTTTCCCCCGGACGGGCGCGTAATGCGCGTGCTGCTCGCCCCGATGGGTAGCCACGGCGACGTTCACCCGATGATCGGCATCGGGCGAGCCATGCAAGCACGCGGGCACGAAATCACGTTACTCGCGGCCGCACCGTTTCAACCACTCGCGATCGCAAATCGCTTCGATTTCGCAGAAATCGGCACCCACGACGACTATCAGCAAACGATCGACGACCCCGGCCTGTGGGATCCGGATCGTTCGCTGCAAACCGTGTTCAACGCCGAGCGAATGCGGCGGTTCTTGCCGTTGTTACTTAGCCACGTGCAACAGCGTTACGTCCCCGGCGACACGGTGCTGATTGCGGGTTCGCTCGCGCTGAATGCCCGCGTCGCGCACGACAAACTCGGCATCCCGCTGGCGACGGTTCACCTCCAGCCAATCGCGATGTATAGCGTTGTCGATCCGCCGTTATACCCGACGCTGCGGATTCGCCCGTGGTGGCCGCACTGGTTTCGCCGCACGATGTACTGGTACGCCGACAGATACATGCTCGACCCACTGCTCGAACCGGTGAATGCGTACCGCGTCGAGATCGGTTTGCCGCGAATCAAACGGCTTTGGGGCGAGTGGCGACATTCGCCGCAACTCGTACTCGGCCTGTTCCCGGAGTGGTTCGCGAACGCCCCCGACTGGCCTACTGCATTTCGGCAAACGGGGTTTATTCCCTACGATCAGAGCGAGAACACGGAACTGCCCGCGCCGGTGAAAGCGTTTCTCGATGCGGGCGATCCGCCGATCGTGTTTAGCTTCGGTTCGGCGATGCGTCACGGTCGCCCGTACTTTGCTGCCGGTGCGGAGGCATGCCGGATTCTGGGCAAACGCGGCCTGATTCTGGCGAAGGGCGGCGAACAGATCCCCATGTACCTGCCCCCTGGCGTGGCGGCGTTCGACTACGCGCCGTTCAGCCAAGTCTTCCCGCGTTCGTTGGCCGTCGTGCATCATGGTGGCATCGGCACGACCGCTCAAGCCCTGAAAGCTGGCATCCCGCAACTCATTATGCCACTCGCGTTCGATCAACCCGACAACGCCC
>JAYSYI010000217.1:0-6026 GCA_043727665.1 Limnoglobus sp.
TCCACGTGACCGGCCCCGATGTCGTCTGGCCGCTCAGCATCGAAGCCCAACTCAAATCGGGTATCGCCGGAGAACTCTGGTTGAACGCGGACAAAGACCGCGTGTTCCCGAAGATTGAGGTCGAAGCATCGCGAAAAGACGCCACGAACAAGGATGGCCGACGCTTCTTCCGCATCGACAAGGATAAACCCGTCGAGAAGCCGTTCGGCGAATGGAACGACATCGAAATTACGTGCAAAGACGGCGCGATGATATTTTTCATAAACGGCACAAAAGTCAACGATGCGATTGGCGGCAGCCTGAAAAAGGGCCGCATCGCGATACAATCCGAGGGCGCGGAGATTCACTTTCGTGCGATCGCGATTAAAGTCGCCAAATGAGGCAACGTTCAAAGCGAGGTCGCAATTTTGCCGAAATGACCCCACCGAAACGTGGTTCAAACGGAGTTTGCGACCACCGAAATCCGACGTAAGTCGTTGGTGGGTTAGGTTGGTTCCGAAAATCGGGAATGAGTTTGAGATTGGGTGGGTGGGTAGAGGCTGGAGTCAATTACCTGGTCCCAAAGTCGCTGCGATTGGAACCCTACTCGAGAGGATTACTGGTCACGCGATTCCCACTCGCGTTTTCCAGGCTGCCAGTTGCGCGTTCACCTCGCTAGGTGCCGTCGAGCCGTAACTGCGGAAGGCGGCAAGTGCATTGTGGACGCCGAGCACGGAGCGCACGGCTTGGCCGATGCCAGGCTTGGTTTCGTCGAAGTCCGCATCGGGCAGATCTACCAGTCGGCAACGCGCTATCTCGCACTTTCGCACTAGTTTACCAACGGCTTCATGTGCGGAACGCATCGGTACGCCGCGCGCGATCAGGAACTCCATGAGGGTCGTCGCGTCGAGGAAGCCATCTTCGAGGCGGGCCGCAATCACATCGCGGCGCAGCTTCGTTTGGGCAACAAGCGGGGCCGCCACCGAGAGCATACTGGCGACGGTGTCGTACGAATCGAACAGAGCCGTTTTGTCTTCTTGCAAATCCCGGTTGTACGCGAGTGGCAGCCCCTTCAGCAGCACGAACAATTGCTGAAGGCAACCGATCACGCGAGCCGATTTCCCACGGGTCAGTTCGAGGACATCGGGGTTCTTCTTGTGCGGCATAATGCTCGAGCCGGTGCAGAACGCATCGGGTAGCTCGAGAAAATGGAACTCGGTCGTCGACCAGATCACCCACTCCTCAGCCCAGCCGCTGAGGTGCGTTGCAATCACCGACAAGCTGAAAACGAACTCCAGAAGGAAGTCGCGATCGCTCGAAATATCGAGGCTATTCCGCGCAACGCTGTCGAATCCGAGCTTCTGTCGCACGCTTTCGCGATCGATTGGCAGCGTCGTTCCGGCGAGCGCGGCCGCACCGAGTGGCAGGGTATTCACACGCTTCCTGCAATCCGCTAGCCGTTCGCGATCCCGCTCGAACTTTTCCGCGTAGGCGAGGAAATAATGCGACGCCAGCACCGGTTGCGCCCGTTGTAGGTGCGTATACCCCGGCAGAATCACATCGCGTTCACGTTCGGCTGAACCGACGAACGCCACTTGCAGTTCTCGCAGTGCGCCATCGATTTGGTCGATCGCTTCGCGGATCCAGAGCTTGACATCTGTCGCGATCTGATCGTTGCGGCTCCGCCCCGTGTGCAGTTTGCGCCCCGTGTCGCCGAGCTTCGCGATGAGGGCTTTCTCGATGTGCGTATGTATGTCTTCGAGCGAGATCGTGAACTCCATCTTCCCCGCTTCGATCTCGGTCCCGATCTCATCGAGTGCAACGACAATCGCTTGCATTTCGGCATCGGTCAACAGTCCGACTTCGGCCAACATGCGGGCGTGCGCCTGACTGCCGATGATGTCGTGCCGATACAAACGGCGGTCGAACGAGATCGATTCGGTAAAAGCCTCGACGCGCTGATCGGTCGTCCCATCGAATCGCCCACCCCAAGTCTTCTGGCTCATCGGATGCCTCAAATTATGCGTACCTACAACAATCAAGTCGTTTTACGAAACGAGTAAAATTCCGTCCGCCATTCGATAAGAAAGCTGACACTCAATCGGTTCGCATCGGGTATCACCCGCGGCTTCGATCGATCATTCTCACTGGAGGCACAATGCGTCACCTTCTTCTGGTGCTGTTTGCAGCACTGACACTCGGCCTGACAACGACGACGAGAGCCGCCGACGAACCGGCAGGCCCATCGCTCGAAATCCGCCTGCGTGCGGTCAACGACCTGCTCACGTCGTTCGAATATGTCGGCGAATCGCTCGGCAAAGGCGATGAAATCAAACAGGCGACGGCCCTCGTGAAAGCGTTTGCGGGGCCAAAAGGCGTGGAGGGTGTCGACATCAAACGCCCGTTCGGCTTCTACGGAATCGTCACACCGAACGTCGTCGATAGTCCGCTCGTGCTCATGATCCCCATCGCAGACAACGACGCATTTGTGAACCTGCTATCGGGGCGGCTCATGCTAAGCCCGGAGAAAGACGACGACGGAATTTACTCACTCGACGTGCCGAACTTTAACCCGAAAGTGTATTTCGCGTTCGCAAATAAGTACGTCTACGCGACGGTCCTCAACAAGAAGTCGATCGACCCAAAGACGCTCATCGACCCGAAGACATTCTTCGCCAACGACGATGGCTCTGTCATGTCGATCACAATTCACAACGACCGCATCCCTGAAGAGGTTCGCAAACCGATATTGGGGCAGATCGAACAGCAGTTGGCCGCCGAGAAAAAGAAGGTAGCCGACAAAGATACGCCCTTCCAGCGTAAGTCGAAAGACGTCGCACTCGATGGTGTGATGAGCGCGATGGTTTCGCTATTCACCGACAGTAAAACCGCAACGCTGCGGTTCGATGTGGCACCGAAGTCGGACGATATTTCCATCGATTTCATTCTCGTGCCAAAGGATGGCTCCGCACTGAAACAATCGCTGGTTTCCGCCGCAAAACGCACATCGGTCGCAACAATCGCCGGCAACGTCGACAACCCGCTGATGTCCGGTGCGGTCAACTTGAGTCTGCCCGAAAGTATGCGGAAACCGGTCGATGAACTCGTCGATCTCTTCGTCAAGGAAGCCATAGAGAAAGCAAAAGACGGCGAGAAAACCGCCGTCGAGAAAGGGCTGAATGCTTTCGTGCCAACGCTGAAGTCCGGTAACATCCAACTGGGTGCCGCACTTTCGGGGACAGTGGGCAAGATGGAACTGCTGACGGCTCTCAAAGTCGCCGAGGGCAAGCTCATCGAGAAGACAGTGAAGGAACTCGTAAAGTTGATTCCGGAAGACAAAGGCAAGTTCGAATTCGACATCGAAAAGATCGGCGAAGCGAATCTGCACAGTGGCACATCGGACGACGCCGACTCAAAACGCAACTTCGGTACAAACACATTCTGGCTAACGACTGCCGATGAGTTGCTCGTGATGGGGATCGAATCCAAGCCGAAATCGACGAAGCGCATCGCTACCGCAACGGCTGCCACTTCGGATATTCTGAACTTGAAGATAGGCTTTGCCAGTCTGATGCCGCTTGCGGAGAAGACGATCAAACCCGAATCGATCAAAGAGATGCTTAAGGAAGCGTTCGGCGACGAGTCGCCTGACGGAAAAGATACCCTTGCCGTGGACGTCAAAGGCGGAGAAACGCTGAACCTGAAAGCCACATTAAAGGGCAAAGCCTTACGCTTCATCACGCTCATCAACGACAAAAAGAAAGAATCGTAACCACTCAAGCCCAGGGTTCGACGCTTCGTCGCACCCTGGGAGCATTTCCTACACTTTCACTAATTGCACCGCACCGTGGTTGTTACCGCTCTGGAATGCGGCTTCAATGAATGCCACGATTTCCACTGACACCACGATGTCAATCGGTGGCTTACCCGTCGCAAATGTCTCGACGACTTTCTTGAGCAATTCGCGATAAATCACGCCGGTGCCGACCGCAACTGTGGTCGGGCCTTTCTCCGCAAATGCCGTGAACCCGAAGCTACTTCCGCCCGTGCGATTGCCTCGAACAGAGGCAACCCGGCCATCGTTCCATGTGCCCGTTACGACATCGGTATTCTTCTCGTGCGTACACGACACGCGGACGCAGCCCGGCCCCATGAGCGTGTACAGGATCTCGACCGCGTGGATACCGTAGTGGAACAAACCCGGGTTGCGTTCATGTTCGGAAGCGGGGCCGTAAGTCGTGCAACCGAGGATTTTCCCATGCTTCGTGTCGGCCATGTATGCGGTCACTTCCGTGGCATATCGCAGTGCGGACGAACTAAACAAAGTCACCTTTTTCTTGTCGGCGAGGTCGACGATTTTCTTCGCATCGCTCAGCGAACACGCAAACGGCTTATCGATGAAACACGGGATTCCCGCTTCGAGAAACGGCTTTGCACGTTCCCAGTGTACCGAGCCATCGACGGCTTCGATCAGCATCGCATCCACTTTGCCGATCATCGCTTCGGGCTTGTCCACAAGCGTGACGTCGTACTTTTTCATCTGCTCGGTGTAGCCCGCAATCCGCTCCGGCGATAGCTTCGATTCGCCCGCACACCCGATGACGACCTTCGCGCCTTCGACCCACTGCTCCGCCGGAATGTCGATGTGGTTGAGTCGCTTGGTGAACTCGACGCAATGCGACGTATCGAAATCGAGGATGCCGAGTCGGATCATCGGAAGGCTCCTAAAGGTTACTCTTTTCGTAACGCCGTCAAGATCGGGATTCGCGCGACACTGTTCGTGGCCAGCAGCACGGTGAAAATCCCAACGATCAACACGGAGCCAATCATGACCGATATTCCGACCAAAGGCAACTGCCCACCGAGTGCAACGTGCGGCGCGACCGAAATGGAGGCCGACACGAGTCCGAGCAAAATCCCCGCAGCAAGCAAGACGAGGTTCTCGCCGAGCACGAGGATTTTGAGCGAGCGTGTCGTGTAGCCGAATGCACGCAAGAGTGCGAGTTCGCCGAGGCGTTCCCAGACGCCACGCAAGATCACGATGGCCAGCCCGAGGATGCCGAGTAACAATCCGAGTGCGCCGAGTAATTGAAACGTCGTGAGGTACGTGCCCACGACGGCCTGAAATGCGGAGACTCGTTCGCGGGTGCTGGTGGCCGCGAAACCGTTGGCTCGCAAGCCGCGATTGAGCAAATTCGCGATCGCTTTCTCATCCTCTGCCGCAGTTTCGATTAGCAGAACGCGGAAACCTTCTTCGCGCGGGAACAGCCGTCGGAACGATTCGTCGGCCATGACGAGTTCGCTTTGAAACGCACTATCTTGCAGCGTCCCAACGATACGACACGTCACTGTGCGGCCCGCTTCATCGGTGGTTTCCACGGTGCCGCCGACGGAGGTTTTCAGCATCCACATCACGGTGTTCTGTTCGCCGAAAACGGGGATCGCACCGTCTTCACGCGGCTTTTTCAGCAATAACCACGGGTTTGCTTTTTCGTTGGCTGTCACCGCTTCGGTTTGTGCGAACTGGAAACCGCCGCGTTCGATCAGCGCATCGGGCACGCCGAGCAACCGCGGCTTGCCCGCTTGATAGAGGTTCAAACAACTCGCATCGTCGCCGACCCGCAAGTGCAACGGGACCGCGTTTGCGATCTTCGCCAGCGTCGCCTCTGCTTGTTTGAGACGCGCATCCACGCTCGGCCCCGATGGGTTTGCCGCCACTTGCTCTTGGTAGTTACGCTGAAGTTCATTGAGGATTTCATCCCACCCCGCCTTGCTCGTTACCGGTTGGAAGAGTGGGATATCGACCTCGCCCACAAGGTTAAAACCGCCACTGCCGCCGTTCTTGTTCGCGAAATCGCGGTCGGGTTTGCGGCGAAAGCTTTCGACGGCTACTAGCAAAAATGTTGCGGAGCCGATGAGGAATACCGTGAGCAAACTGCGGCCCGAAAAGCGACTGGCGTTTCGCGGCCCGAGTGCGAGCAAGCCAAGCGTTCCGGTCGATTGCGGAAATGAGCGATGTGGGCTTTTCAGCAACCGGTGAATGATCG
>JAYSYI010000218.1:0-1911 GCA_043727665.1 Limnoglobus sp.
GGGGGAGTCTCATCCGTGGAACAATTCCCGCACCGGTTGGCCGCGGCTGATCGGTAAGGGGCGGTTTTGCGAGTCGCGAATCTCGGCTTCGTGGTCGAGGCCGAGTGCGTCGAACATTGTTGCCGCGAGGTCTTCCGGAGTGACGCGGCCCACGGTGGGTTGGGCGGCGAGTTTGTCGCTGGCCCCGTAGATCAGGCCTTTCTTCGCGCCCGCACCGGCTAACACGGCGGAGTAACATGCGGGCCAGTGGTCGCGGCCGCCGTTGCTACTGATGCGTGGCGTGCGGCCAAATTCGCCCACCCAGACCACGAGCGTCGTGTCTAACAGGCCGCGTTCTTGCAGGTCGTCGATGAGTGCGGGGAGCGTCAAATCGGTGAGTGGTAGCAGTTCTTCCAAACGGCCCGTGACACTTTCCCCCTTGAATCCGTGGTAATCCCAGCCTTGGCCACCGCCACCGATCGAGCGGGAGAAGTAGACGTTAATAAACTTCGCCCCGGCTTCGACGAGTCGCCGCGCGAGCAAGCACGACTGACCGTACATCGTGCGGCCGTACTTGTCGCGGGTCGCTTTCGTCTCGGCGGAAAGGTCGAACGCCTTCTTGAACGCCGGCGCGGTCAGCATCGCCACCGCCTTCTGGTACGATTCGTCCAACCCCTTGGCAACCAGCGATTTTTCGAGCAAGTCGGATTGCGAATCGATCAGCGACATCACCTTTTGGCGGTTCGCCAAGCGCTCGGGTGTCAGCCCTTCGGGTAGCGTCAGTTCGGGCAAGCGGAAATTCGCGCCGTTCGGATCGTCGGCAAAAAACAGCGGGTTGTACGACTTGCCGAGGAAACTGGCGTGCTGGCCGGGTGTGATCGAGCCATCGGAAATGACGTGCGGGTAGCTGACGAATGTAGCAATTCCCTTGGCGGCGGGTGCGAGCTTGCTGACGATACTGCCGTACGCGGGGAACATCTCGAGCGAATCGCGGAGGCGTTGATCGTCGGTCGGCGGCGCGATCCCCGTGAGACTGTAATAGCCCGCCGAGTTGTGGTTGTTCATCTTCACGGCGTGCTGCATACAGCGAATCACCGTCAACTTGTCCGCCATTTTCGCAAGTTTCGGCAGCTTTTCGCCGAAAATGACGCCGGGGATGCTCGTCTTCATGGCTCCGTACCAACCGCGGACGTTGTCGGGCGCATCGGGCTTCGGGTCGAAGGTTTCGTGCTGCCCCGGCCCGCCCCACTGGTGCAAAAAGATGATCGATTTCGCGCGTGCCTTGTGGGTTTTAGTCTTCTCTGCCGCGATGAGTTGCGGTAACCCGAGGCCAAACAGCCCCGCTCCGCCGACGCGAATCGCCGCCCGCCGCGTCGGGTTTGTTCGTTGTGTGTTCATGGTGTGTCGAGCTTACACGAAACGACGCGCGGTTGCAAACAGAGCGGTTGCGCGATCCGCAAGCTATAGTCATATCACCGGGGATTGGTAAACTGCCTTCGGTGGCAAAATAGGCACAATCGGCGGTATTCCACCCACACGGCGAGGCGAGCATGGTTTTCGACTGGTTATTCGGACGCAAAAAACGCTCGCAGTCGGACCGCACCGAACGGAACGCGGTCATTCGCCGCATCGTGACGGCGGCAGCGAAGACAGGCAACAAAAACCTCGCACTCGCAGACTCCAAGGTGACGATTCTGGCGACGCTCGAAGCCACCGAGCACGAGGCTTCGAGTTCGTCGATGAACCTCGTCGAGAGCGTGGGGAAGATCGACGCGCCGGAGATTCCGCAAGATCGCATCGCACAGCGTGCCTACGAAGTCTGGGTTCGCCGTGGCCGACCGAGTGGCACGGCGGATCGCGATTGGAACGAAGCGGTCGGCGAACTGCGTGCGGAAATCGCGGGTGCGAAACCCGAAATGCCGTTGTTGAAGT
>JAYSYI010000219.1:0-5998 GCA_043727665.1 Limnoglobus sp.
CGGCGATGAAGTCGTGCTCGCGGTGAAGGAGATCGATCCCGAGCCGGTGCTGGAAATTCATTGCCACGGGGGGCGGCGCGTGGTGGCATGGATCGTCGAAGAATTGCAATCGGCGGGGTGTGAACCGCGGCAAACGGAAATCGAAACGCCGTGGGATGTGTTGGCGAAAGCTCGTACTATCCGCACCGCATCGATCCTTCTCGAACAGTGCCACGGCGCGTTTTCTCTTGCAATTCAAGCGATAATTGATGCGATTCATACGAGTGACATACCGTTGGCACAACAGCGAATCGCCCGCATTCTCGGTTTCGCCGAACTCGGAAGGCACCTCGTTGAGCCGTGGAAAGTCGTTGTCGCCGGGGCACCGAATGCGGGGAAAAGCTCGTTGATGAACGCACTCGCGGGATACACGCGGAGCGTCGTTTCGCCAGTGCCAGGCACGACGCGGGATGTCGTAAGTGCGTCGCTCGCCTTCGATGGCTGGCCGATTTCGCTATCCGACACCGCCGGTTTACGCATCGTCACCGATTCACTGGAAGCATCGGGCGTGGAAGTCGCACGACGATTTCTCCACGAAGCCGACCTCATCGTTTGGCTACTCGATTCGACAGAAACCGAACCGGTGTGGCCGACTGACGATATCGTGTCCTCCACGAAATTGCTGTTGGTAAAGAGCAAGATCGATTTGCCCGCTGCCGCGTGGGTCTCGACGACTTCGCACAAAGTGATGGCGATTTCGACAATCACCGGCGACGGCATCGACTCGCTGATCGCGCAAATCGTGTCGACACTCGTGCCAATCATTCCTGAACCCGATGAAGCCGTGCCCTATTCTTCTCGAACAACGGACGCTCTGCTTGCCGCCGGCGTTTGTCTGAGTGATACGCATGCCGATGAGGCCGTTGCGATACTGCGGAGTGTCTCTTTCGCCGATCAGGCAGTATCGCGATAAATTCAAAAGCGACAGTCGAAAATCGATTTCTATTCATCGAGGTATCTGAGATGCAGTTTGGAAAAGTGCGGCGACAATCGGGTGCGGTGACCGTCGTCATGATCGAGAACGGGACGGCGCAGGCACTCAGTGTCACGCGGAACTCTGCGGTCCGGTGCTTGGCGGATTTGCTCGCGCAACCGAACCCAATCGAACTCGCTCGTACGCTGGTCGATCCTTCGATTTCGCCAGAACCGGCAGCCGGTTTGCGATACTTGGCCCCCGTGGACCGGCAGGAGATTTGGGCGGCAGGTGTCACGTACAAGCGTAGCAAAATCGCACGGCAAGAAGAGTCCGTTGGGGCGGCGCAGTTCTACGACAAAGTCTACTCGGCACCGCGGCCGGAACTGTTTATGAAGGCGACGCCGGACCGCGTCACCAACCCCGGCGATCCGATCCGCGTTCGCAAAGACAGTAAGTGGAGCGTGCCCGAACCGGAGCTGACGCTGGTGGTTTCGTCCGATATGCGAATCGTCGGTTACACCGTTGGCAACGACGTGAGCGCACGCGATATCGAAGGCGAAAACCCACTGTACTTGCCACAAGCGAAAATTTACACCGGTGCGTGTGCGATCGGGCCAGTCATCACACCGGTCAGTGCGATGCCACTGCTAAGTACAGCGGAGATCGAACTGACGATTCGCCGTGCGGGCGAGGTGGCGTTCAATGGGAAAACATCGCTTTCGATGATGGCACGCACGCCGGAAGAACTCGTCGATTGGCTTGGCCGCGAGAACGATTTCCCGTACGGCGTCATGCTGCTAACGGGCACCGGGATCGTGCCACCCGATGCCTTCACACTATCGACGGGGGATAGTGTCGACATCGCGATCACCGGCATCGGCACGCTGAATAACCCTGTTGGTTAAGGCGATTTTTTCGGTGGCGGACGATTGCCGTAGGTTTTCTGCCAGAGGCTTGGTGGCCCTGGCAGTGTCACACCCGGTACGCCGAGGTCTTGCTTCTTTGCGAGTTCGAGCATTCGACGTGGGTGATCGGGCCAGGTTCCTTCGAGCTTTCGCAACTCCTCGCGGTCTTTCGCATCGAGCGTCCCGGCCAACGGGCCATCGCAAAAAATCTTCACCGCACTCGGGTAATCGTCGGGCTTACTCGGGCCGAGCGGGAAGCGGATCGGCACCTTCAACTCGATCGCTTCCTTCCAAACGACTTCGGCAAAATCGGGCCACTTACCCGCTGCGGGATGATTCAATAACTGCCGTCGTCCGCCGACACCCACAGCCTTGTTGATCTGCTTCACGAAGTCGTTCGGCAAGTCGTTCACCGTGCGAATCCCTTTTCCGTTCGACGCTTCCGGCAGGCTCGGGTGGCTCTCGGCAACGCGATGCAATTTCACCCCGTAATTTAACCACGCGAAGTATCCCGCCATCGGTGTGGCTTCCTGTCGCGTTTCGTCCAGGTCGCGCCACTCTTCGGGCTTTAACCTCGGTTTCAAGACTTTTTCAACGAAGTCCTGTACGGGTTTTGCCGTCTCTTCGGTCTCGAATGGCCACGGCTTGCGGTCATTTTTGAGGTTCGCCCAATCGCGCCGCGCCAACTCCCAGATACGTCGGCGTTCGGTGTCTTGCTTCTTTGCCGCAACCAATTCGTGTTCGCGTTCCGGCCCCTCGGCGGCTTGGATTTTCTCGCGTAAAAGCTGCGGCAAACTCTCCCGCCACGTGCGCTCCTTCACTCGCCGAACCGCATCGAGCCGCTCGGGTGCGGCCGGTGCGGAGAGGATTTCCTTGCGGTAGCCATCGGGTAATCGATCGAGCCAAACCGCATAGCGTTCGAGAACGGACAGCAGGTGTTCCTGCGCCGGTGACGCGAGTGTTTCCAGATCCTCATCGAGTTGACGCAGTTGCTGCTGACGTACAGGCGGGAAGGTTTTCAGAAGGCTTTCGAGCTTAGTGAGTTCGGGTGAAGTAAATGTCTCGCTCGTTGCGTTCGGCGTCAGTTTCGCGATCGCAAGGGTATCGCCATCGTTGTCGCCGAAGAGATCCGGATCGTCGAGCGACTTGAGGAAAACGATGTCATCGACGCCGAGATACATCGGCAATCGTTCTAACAGTCTCACCTGCTCGCTGGTCTGCTTCGTGGCACTGCGCGCTTCCAAGTGGGGCCGCGCGAGCAAGTGGCCGAGATAACCGAGCACCATCACGAGCAACGTTGCGAGGCACCAACCGACAATGGTCCACGCCGTTCGTTGTGGCTTTCCGGGCAACGGAACGGACTGCGATGGCGTGACTGGAATTCCTGCCGACGATGGGGCAGGGGGCTTTGTAGTTGAACTTTCGTCGGTTGCTACGGGGTAAATCTGCGTCAGCGTTCGCGTGGCGAATGTGGCGGACGGTTCGGGTTTCGGCAGATAATCGAGCAGATCGTAGGTCTTTTTGAACGCATCCGCTTCCGCGCGGGCTTTCGGATCGAATGCCAACTTCGATTCCATCGAACGCGCGTCAGCACCATCGAGTTCACCATCGAGGTACGCGACGAGGTCGTCGTTGGGGTCGTCGGGAATATCGCTAACCATACTGGTCACTCGGAGGCCGGCGGCGGGTCGCCATCCATATAAATATACGCTTGCAACATCTCGCGGAGCCGCGTTCGCGCGCGGTTCAACAACGACTTCACGGCCATCGTCGATAGCCCCATGACATCGGCAATCTCCGCGTAGCCCATATCTTCAAACTTATTTAATACCACTGCGACGCGCTGGCGTTCGTTCAACTCATCGAGCGCGCGACGTACGACATTGGCGAGTTCTTCTTGTTGAATCTGGTGCGTCGGCGGACGATCGCGTTCGGAGGCGATTTGCTCGGCGGGTCGCGGTCCGAGCGGGCCGGAATCGCTTGCGTTCTGCTGAATGTGCGGGCGACGTTTGCGGTCCCGCAGTGCGTTGATCGCGAGATTGTTCGCGATGGTGAATACCCACGTCGAAAACTTCGCCTTCGGCGTGTACTTCTTCCGCGTGCGGTAAACCCGGAGAAACACTTCCTGCGCAAGGTCTTCTGACTCTTCTTTCGTGCCAACGAGGTGGTGCATCACGGCGACGAGCCGATGTTGAAACCTCTCCACGATTTCGGCGAATGCGGCGGGGTCGTCCTGATCGCGGACGCGCAGCATGAGACGGACGTCGGGGTCGCGGACGGCCATCATCGCGCTGGTTTGGCCGGTCGCCATAAAAGGAGTGCCAGGTGTGGGTATTAGAGGGAAACCGTTGCCGATAATGTATGGCTTGCGGGTGCGAGCGTACCTTCCTCGGCTTCGCGGCGTAATTGGCCGCAGGCGGCATCGATCTCGGCACCACGACGCTTCCGCACTTTTGCCGTCACCCCGGCCCGATTGAGTTCTTCGAGGAACGCCGTCAGGTCCGCTTCGGATGGCCGCTTGAACGTGAGGTCGGTCACGTTGTTCCACGGGATCAAGTTCACGTAGGCTTTGCGGCCGCGCAACAATCGAGCCAGTTGCCGGGCGTGTTCGAGTTGGTCGTTCATCTTCCCGAGTACGACGTATTCGAATGTCACTTGCCGCCCGGTCTTTGCGTAAAAATCGTCGGCTGCCGAGAGAATTTCGTCGATGCCAGTCTTCGTGTTCGTGGGGACGATCTGCGTGCGAAGCGCATCGTTAGGCGCGTGCAGGGAAACCGCAAGGTGATACTGCTTGCCGGAGTCCGCGAGTTGGCGGATCTTCGCGGGCAGGCCCACTGTGGAAATCGTGATGTGCCTAGCCCCGATGCCGAGGCTGTCCTTATCGCCCGCAATCTTGAGGGCGTCGAGCAAACACTCCAGGTTCGCAAGCGGTTCGCCCATACCCATTACGACGATGTGCGTTAAGCGGGTGGCCCGATCCGGGTTCGTCGAGTTCGCGTCGGTGAGGTTCCGCAACAACACGAGTTGTTCCAGAATCTCGCCAGTAGTAAGATTGCGAGCCACGCCGTTGATGCCACTGGCGCAGAACACGCAACCCATTCCGCAGCCGACTTGCGTGCTAATGCAGGCGGTCGCGCGGCCATCGTCCTGAATCAGCACGCACTCAATCATGCGGTTGTCGTGCAGTTTCAGCACGAGTTTGTGCGTGTCGTCGCGTGCTGTTAGGTGGTGTTCGATGCGCGTGCTGAACAAGGCGAAACTCTCGGCTAACGCGGGCCGTAGTTCTTTCGGCAAGTCGGTCATTGCCTCGAAGCTCGTCGCGCGGGCGTGTAACAGCCAGCGGCGAATCTGCTTCGCCCGCATCGGTGGCTGGTTGCGCTCGGCAAGCCACGCTCGCAAGTCGTCCATCGCGCAGTCGAGGAATCCCGGTTTCGGGGCAGGAGCGGCGTCATTCATCAGCGGGAGTGAAGCAATCATCCGGACATCTTAATCCGCACTGCCCCACAAGGAAACAGGCGATTTCGCAAATGCGGAATTGATGTGAGCCAGAGTTGCGGAGGCTGGCATTCCCACAATCCCGTCAAAAATATTATTGACTCTGGCGGAAATCCAGACGAAACTATTTACAGCCTTCTGTGTTTATTAATGAGAGTCGTCTCATCGGCTGCGTTCAACCTCACCCACCTGCTCGTTTCCCTTTGATCGGAGTTCGGCATGTTGCAGTTCCTCGGTTCGGCTGGCCAACGATTTTGCGATGGCGTTTCGCGTCGCGAGATGCTGAAGATCGGTGCCTTCGGGGCCACACTTACGCTCGCGGATGCGATGCGGGCGCGGGCGGCTGCGAAGAAGCAAGACAGCGGTAGCCGAGCGATGAAGTCGGCGATCTTTATTTACCTGCCTGGCGGACCGTCGCACCTCGATATGTACGATCTCAAGCCCGATGCCCCCGTCGAAATTCGCGGCGACTTCAAACCGATTTCGACGAACGTGCCCGGCGTGCAAATCTGCGAACACTTCCCGATGCAAGCGAAGATGTTCGACAAACTCGCCGTCGTTCGCTCGCTGACTTCAGTCGACGAACATAGCGATTCGCTGGTGACGACCGGTTACCCGGATCGCGTGAACATGACCGCCGGTC